>JAGLUH010000174.1 GCA_023134875.1 Candidatus Zixiibacteriota bacterium | reverse complement strand
ACAAACGTCATGTCCGGTCCAAAATTAGTGATCACCATCGATATCTTGAAATTGCGGAATCCCGTATCATAACTCGTACCAACATCCGCCGCCCAACCACTCGCCCGCTCATCCTCGTAAAGCTCATCGATGAACTTCATCGTTACACCAATACTGAAACGGTCCGTCAAACTGCGACCGTAACTCAATGCCAAGGCGTACTCGCGCGCACCAAACAGCCGACCCGTCCCCAAAGGATGCTCATAGGTCGTCTCCTCAAAATCACCACCATTAAGCATGTACAAACCAAAACCCAGAACCCCACCAAAATCGTATAGCGGATACGCCAAACCGACGAAATCATAGGTGATCTCCGCCGGATACTCTACATGCGTGAACACAATCTCACGATCGTAAAGCTGTGTCAAACCCGCCGGGTTGTAATACACCGCCGTCGCATCATTCGCTATCGCCACAAACGCCTCGCCCATGCCTACCGCACGTGCCGAAACTCCCAACTCCAAAAACTGCGCTCCCGCCGTGCCCACCTTCGCCTGGCCATAAAGCAAACCAGGCAGCAGCAACAACGGTAACAACAGTAATAACCAAACTCTCATATCTGCACCTCTATCACTAAAGCAAATACTTCCTCCATCATTCCCCTACTTGATAATCACAAACTTGCCCACCTGGTTGCCCAGCTCCGACTCCACCGAGTAAAGATAGATACCCGAAACCACCGCCTGCGTGTTCTTACTGATCAAATCCCAGGCAATCATGCTCTCTCCTTCAGAGAGCCTCAGGTCGGGATGTCTTAACTCACGTACCAGGTCACCGTCAAGGGTGTAAATCCGGATTATCGCCTCCTTGGGAAGATTGGCAAAATGAATCCGACGGGCGCGCTCCGGCGAGGCGCCGGAAGCCAGATCAAGCTCCTCGTAACCGGCTTCCAGATAACCGGCATTGATCTTATAGGGATTAGGGAAGACCATGACGTCAAGCCGCTGTTTTACCACTTCTTCGTTTGACCAGATCGGGTAGACCTCAATCGCATTTGCCAGGGGAGAACTCTCCAGGGGGTCCAAGCCGGTCTGCGGGTTGCCGAAGTCCTTGGTAGTAACCGCCATAAAGATCGACTTGGACGGTAGCAGACCCTTGATGGTGTATTCATACTCATAAGCCTTGGGTACATAGTCATTCAACTCTTCCACCCAAACCAGCTCGGTCGTATCGGTGACACCAGGATAAACTCTGCTGATCTGCCCTGTGCTGTCGAGATCATCGCGGTTATAGCCGTGAGGCTCGAAGTAATAAGAGAGAGTATCGCCATCCACAATAACCACCAGAGGATCAATTATCGTGTACTTATCGGGATCGAAATCCTCCACAGCGGCAAACTCTTCCTCCAACTCCTGAAGTGTGAATGGGGGATTGTTCAATTCCCAGCGGGGCGGGTCGAAGTTGGTATTCAGCTCAAACTTGTCGTAGTTGTCTCGGTCATAGGTAGTGAGCAGTGCGAAGCGGGACAATTGCAACTCATCGGCCATATAGACAGAATACCCCTCGAAGTCAACCTCGAAGGAAAACGGGTCCATCTCGGTCTCGCTTTCCCTGCCGTTCCATTTTACGGTCACTTTGCCTGGTGAAGCGGAGAAGCGCAATACCGGCGGTGGTGGCGGTGGTGGGCCGGAGAAGTCAGGAATGCCGTCGCCGCTGACATAGATGCTGTCGCCCGGTTTGCAGGGATTCTCGATTTTCTCACCCGCATAACCGTCATCGTCGGTATCGACACCCGGCGAATCATAAACCCAACCCGCCCATTGGGCGTTGATACCGAAGTCGGTGAAGTTCAATTGATCGTAGTAAGCTTGCGGATTCTTTGAATTCCAAACCTTTGTCGCCTCCGGATTAGTGTGGAACCTGTCGCCGGCGACATAGGCAATAGTGATCGGCAGAGTATCCTGCGGTGGGATATCAAAGGGACCAAAAGAGAAAAGATAGCGGGTATCGTAACCATCCGCCAGATTGCTGCCAAGGGAGGCGTTGGGGGGCAGCCAGCCCTGGTCGGTGAAATCGACATCCGACCACAACTGATCGTAGTCGAATTCCCGACGCGACATAATGTAGTACTTGTTTCGGTCGCCCGATGGCGTACCGAGGCCGCCGTGACCCCAGTCGCGATCATTTTCGACACGACGCGGACCCCAGTCTATAGCAACGTCACTCTCGGAAACCCACCAGTTAAAAGAAAACTCCAGATCAGGATTGGGCGAGCGTACCACCCTGGTACCGGCAACAGCAGTAGGGGATACACCGGCTGTAAAAACGCCTGGGACAACAACGCCGGGATCACCATCGAAGTCCGCAATCCAGGCGATATTTATCGAATCATCCAGTTCTTCGCAGGCGGGATGAGGTACCGCATGGAGGTAACCGCTCATGTCATCGGTAAAGCCCCTGTCCACGGTAATGCCATCCCAGATATCGGCGTCGATATAGATGGCAACGTAGGACCTCCGCAGTTCGGAGAGACCCATGTTGATTATTTCGAAGTCAAGCAGCACGAAATCTTCGGCGTAGTTGTAAGACCAACTGTAGGTCTTCTGGATCACCTTGATATTGAGAGGGATATGCGGCCGATTATCGACCTCGTCATTGTCCATATAGGCCTGATCACTCAAGGTGTCGGTGTACTCGGCGATATAGTCCTGCTCACTGATGGCTTGTTCGCTATAGAACTCCGAAGTCTTGCGACTGGAAAGCTCGATGATGCCGCCATCAGGCGCCCCAGTCGGGTACATCTCGTTGGTGCGCATCCAGCCGTCCGATCCGAAAGAAACCAGTGTGTCATCACCGACAATCGCTCCGAACCAGAGTGAGCCGGCGTAAAGATAGTTGACACCGGAACCGGCAGGAAACTCAAAAGAGGGCGCCAACTCACCCTCGAGAACTCCAGGACCGAGACAATAATCCTCGGTCAATGCATCCCACTCGTCAGCGAAATTGCTGCCGAAGAAACCCCAGTTAGTGATGGTGAAGTGCACGTTGCCGACGCGGTGCGAGCAGTTTTGCGTGTTAGGTATGCCGACAACAGCCGGTTTCATCATGGCGAGCCGACCGCGATAGTCAGAATCAGGCAGCGCCGACTTGGAATATAGAGCGGTGTTGCCAGAAAGCAGCGCCAGCGCTGTGATCCAGATCACCAGTTCAAATTTGGATGCTATCAGCCTATACACAACAGTCCACCTTATCTGGGTTAGAAGTTGACACCGATACCAACACGAATATTTCTTCCTGCATCCAGATGCCGCGGATTGTTGGCGATATCGGTCCCCTCAAAGACATACGCGGCACCAGGCAACTTGGAATTGGTATCGTGTCTACCCGTCCTAGAATGTACATGGGTGACATTTTCGTTGTCAAACAGGTTATCAATCCAAAGATCCACAGTAAAGTCAAGCCCGAGGAGGGGGAATCTTTTCCAAGTTCTGACGTCAACCTTGGAGGTTGCCGGGTAACGCATTGAATTGTTCTGTGGCGTTTCTCCAGGTGCCAACCTGATACCGGGATAGTCACGGTCCGGCGTGAAGGGGAATCCGGAACCAAATCGCCAGAGAGCGTTGATGCCCCAGTTGTCGGGGAGCTTCAGACCGAAGAGCCGCGGGTGGTCACCGCGCGGCACCTGCAGGTCAACATTGAGACAGATCTGATGGCGTTCATCCCAATCCAGAGGGAACTCAGTAATCGGAATCGTCCGATTGTAATATTCATCAAAGTAGTTTGACCGCTCCGAGGAACTTTTGCCGTAAGCGAACGCGTACGTATAGCCAATGGAACCGGAGACATAATTGCCATATTTCTTTTCAAGTTGCGCTTCCAACCCGCGCGATCTGCCGTAGTCGGAGTTATCATATTCGTTGCGTCCAATCGGGCCGTAGGAACGGTTCACTGTGTTAAGCTTATCGAACTCATCCTTGTAGAAACCAGAGAGATCGAGTACGTAATCGTTGGAAAGCTGATAGGTCACGCCAAACTCGTACTGAATCGTTTTCTTGTAGTTGAGGTTCTCATTGCCAATAACTCCGAAGGCGCTCGAGGACTGCGTAGAGCGCTGGTGCATCAGGTTTAACTCAGGCAGCTGGTAGAAGTGACCGTAATTGAAGAACACCTTGGCCTTGTCGGAAATCGGATAAGAGAACCCGATCCTGGGGCTGAACTTGTTTTTCGAGCCTTCTATCGACTTGCTTTCGCCAAAGCCCTCACTTGGCTGGGTTTTTAGCTCGGCCGACTGGATGAAGAAATCGTAGCGGAAGCCGATATTGGCGATCATAGCGCCGTATTCCATGCGATCCTGCAGGAAGACGGCGCCCCTGATCGGTTTCCGGTTATAAAAATCGCGGAACACCCCATGGTCAGGCCAGGGGCCGCCATCCGGCTGGCCGTCGTAATGATAATGGGGATACTGGAGGTCACCCATGTTGAGATCGTTGAATTCAACCTTCAGCCCCGCCTTCACCTCATGCTCCTTGGAGAACTGCTTGTTGATCTTGAAATCGGCCACCCAGAGAGTGATCGCCCGGTCATTGTAATGCGCCCACTGGTCATAGCCTCTGTCCAAGAAACCATCCTGGGAGTCCCACTGACCATTTTGGTTGAGATCGAGGAAAGGTTCACCGTAATCATACTTAAAGTTGCGCGGGTCGTAAATGCCGTTACCGTTTAAGTCCGCAAAAGGAAGCCCCGGCGACCACTTATCATTGGGGCCATCATACCGGGAATTATGGTTGAGGTCCTGGTTGAGTACCGGGTCGTTCGAGAAGAGAAAGATATCAATACCCTCATCATAGATACCGTTAAGGTTCACATCAGTGAAGGGTTCTCCCAGAACACGATCGCCGTCGATATATGGTTCCGGCTGATCGATATTGATCGGTCGGGCATAGTCGGGATCGTACTTGCCGTTGTTGTTGGCATCGTAAAACGCAAGGAAGTAGTCATTGGCATTCCAGTATCCGTCGCCGTTGGCATCGTAGAACGGCTCCGATTCATAAAAATCAACCACCCCGTTGCCGTTCCAGTCGGTTAGGATAGTGTCGATATATCCGGCTTCGGAATTGCCACGGCCCTCAAGCTGGGGATCGACGCCACGCCACTCACCGTAGTTATAGCTACCCCCCGATCGCCAACCTGGTCCGCCGAATTCCTGATCCAGTGTGGGCCAGTAGGGCCAGTCATAATCCAGATCGGTCAGGTAGGCGTCACCGAACGTGTAGAAGGGACCACCCCAGTACCAGGACGTATCCCCGTTGACATTAATAAAGGGTTCCGGCTGGTCAAATACACCATTACCATTGAAATCCGCGTAATACTCCCACTCATCGTAGAATAGGAAATCTCCAGGTAAGGTACGACCGCCGGGGATGTCAGGATCGGAAGGGGTTTCCAGATAATCGCGGTTGAATCTAGACAAGGTGATTTCGTAGAAGGTCAGCTTGTCGAGCTGATGCGTCAACTGCAATGCGTAGACGGCTGACTGCTCATGAGTCGTTCGTGCCGTCCCCGGGGTGTAGCGGAAGTCCCAGTCGAAAGGAGTATAGTCGTCCCAGGACCCGCGGTAGTTGAACATCACCTTCATTTGCGGCGTAGCCTGCCAGTTGATCTTCACCTGGGCCTCATACTCGTTCCGCATGCGGTCGGTCAACTCGAATAGTCCCAGCACACTGCGAGACTTGAACTTCCGCTGTGCCGTCGGCGTGGAGTAGTCCTTGTAACTGACGTAGCCGTCGCTCTTGTCAAAACTTCCGGAAATCGCGTAGCGCAGCTTGTCGGTGAACCAGTTGATACCGATCGCCGACAGCATCTTGTTGAGAATCGGATCAGGGCCGGAAAGGTTGAACTCCAACCGGTCATAGTTATAGGAGTTCTTGTTCAGGATATCGCTGCCAAAATCATCAGTGTAGTACTCGAAGTGCCCCTTGGTAACATCAGAACCGGACTTGGTGGTCATGGTAATAATACCAGAGGTAGCGTTGCCATATTCTGCATCAAAGCCACCCTTGATGATTTGCAGGTCTTCAACGACGTTTCCCGAGATATTCATCGCCTTTTCAACGGCGCCGTAACCGCCCAGAGGGTCTTTGATCTCAACACCGTCGACAACATAGGTCATTTCATTGGCTCGACCGCCGCGAACATGTAATTCGCCGAAACGCTCCACGATACCGACCTGTGTCTTAAGAATATCCTCTATTGTCGTAATCGGCATATTCTTAATGTCTTCGGCAGTCAACTGTCTCAGGTTCTGAGTCTCGGTGATGCGCAGAAGGTCTCGTGTAGCCTGAACATACACGACGATATCAAGTTCCGTCACCTTTTCCTCTAACATGAAGTCCACGGTTGTAGTATGGTCAACTGTCACCTTGACCTTACTGGTAATATTGGTATTGTAGGCGGGCGACTTGGCAGCAAGGCTGTAAGTGCTGGGCGATACATTGATGATGATGTATTCACCCTTGGGGTTGGTCAAGGCGCCCATGGTTGTTCCTTCAAT
>JAGLUH010000173.1 GCA_023134875.1 Candidatus Zixiibacteriota bacterium | reverse complement strand
GCAATATTGATTGCTGAAGCGGATGAGATCTTGACGCAAGATCTCAAAGGTCATTTATTTCGCCATGGATTTGAGGTCATCGAAGCCTTGTACAAAACAAGTGCCCTCCGGTCTTTTCAAGCCAGGAAGCCGGATCTCGTGATCATAAGCTCCTGTGGAGACAATAGCAGGGATGGGCTGAAGACAGTAGTGCAGATCCGCCGGCAGGACAGAGAAGTCCCGCTCTTCCTGATCACCAGAAATAGCTCTGAAGCGCGAGTTGTCGCGGCCTTAAGGGCGGGGGTCACGGATTATTTCAAATGGCCCGTCTCGTACGAGGAATTGATAGCAAGTATCAACCGAAACCTCTCGTACCACAAGAGAAGCCTTCAGGAAACAGACTTCGACGAACCTATGATCGGTGACGGTGCGGCAATGCGGGAAATCAAGGCTTACATCCTGAAGATTGCCACGACAGACAGTACCGTCCTCATCACAGGCGAGACCGGCACAGGCAAAGAACTGGCGGCCGAGTTGATCCACCGGAACAGCCCGAGGCACAAGGAGCCTTTTGTATGTATCAACTGCGCCGCCCTTCCCGAGAGTCTGGTGGAAAGCGAGATGTTTGGTTACGAACGAGGGGCCTTTACGGGGGCTGTTGCTTTGAAACGGGGTAAATTCGAGCTGGCCGAGGGTGGAACCGTATTTCTGGACGAGATCGGCGACATGAGTCCTTACGCACAGATGAAGATCCTGAGAACTACCGAAAAAAAAGAGGTCTGCCGCCTAGGGGGCAAGAGGGCAATCCCCATAAACGTCCGGATCGTAGGTGCGACAAATCGCGACCCTGAACAATTGATGAAAAAAGGCAACTTCAGAAAAGACCTCTACTATCGGCTCAACGTGGCCCGGGTTCACCTGCCCCTGTTACGCGACCGGAAGGAGGACATTCCCTCCTTGCTCAAGCACTACATCAGGAAACTCAACCAGAGGTTCGGCCGCCAAGTCGAAGGCTTCACAGAAGAAGCCCTGGCTTCCCTGCTCCACTACGATTGGCCTGGCAATGTACGTGAGCTGAAGAACCTCCTGGAGGCCACCTTCATCAACCTTCCCTCCCGGAGGATCGCTTTCATGGACTTGCCTAAACAGTTTCAAAGAAAACTCAAAGAGACGGAAGGCCTTCCTAAAAGCGAGCGAGACCGCGTGCTGTCTGCCCTCTTCGCCACTGACTGGAACAAGAGCAAGGCTGCCGAGACGCTCCACTGGTCCCGGATGACCCTCTACCGTAAGATGGCGAAATACCATATAAGTACTTCACAATAAATGGATTAGCCACAGACCTGCACGGATACGGTCATTCCCTGGCCCGGACCGCAGGGCGGAACGCACCAAGGCAGGCTTTCCTATAGGACAGGCACGGACTGACACAAACATTCTGCTTCAGCGTGGGAATTTGTAAAGATCGTCGTGGTCTAAAAATCGTAACAGAAGAACACTCGTTGTCCAATCCGGATTTCCCGAGGGGAGGAAATCTTCTGGGTCAAATGATATCCTAAATTTGCGGTCAACCCGCACGGACCAGGCAGTGGGATCGTTGACAATCCGTTCAAGGTGAAGGCCAGGATGAAGCGGATTATTCTTCAGGTAGGTAAGGGTTTTGGCAATTTTCTTCCTCATGCTCGCATTCGATCGGAACCTCTCAATATCCTTAAGAAACTTTTGGCTCGGTATCAGTTTTGGCATTCTTCATGTCCTCGACAAACCAATTGGGTAGCGTACCCGTTCCGCTTTCCC
>JAGLUH010000172.1 GCA_023134875.1 Candidatus Zixiibacteriota bacterium | reverse complement strand
CCCAATGGCATTCTTTATGACGGTCCCGGTAATCGACTTTTGATTTCATCAATCGCCGGCGGCAATCATATCTTAGCTGTCGACCTGGATGACTCTTCGCATACCATTGTCGCGACCACCGGTGCATCAGGTGCGGATGGTATCACCCGGGACAACGTAGACAACTATTACTACTCACTGTGGTCGACGAACGCGGTATACCGATATGACAGCGCCTTCAGTGAGACTGCGGTTCTCGTGTCCGGAGGTCACTCCGCTCCAGCTGATATCTTCTTCAACAAGCATCTTCTTGAGTTGGCCGTACCCAACTTCAACGACAACCGCCTTGATCGCGTACCGATGCTCCTCCATATCGACGCCGATGTGACATGCGGCAATATGCCACTGCTCGTACAGTTCGAGGATCTGACGGAGTTGTCTGTTGTTGAATGGATATGGGATTTTGGTGATGGCGACTCCGCCTATACACAGTATCCCAACCACTCGTACGAGACATCTGGCAGCTACGATGTCGGATTAACGATTATCACCTCAGGTGACGACACCCTGACAAGGCACGCACCAAATTTTATCTCAGTATTGGCCGATAGTCTCTGGGCTGATGATATTGTTGCCTACTCTGACAGTGCCCTTATGGTGATCATCTATGCCGCTAACGATACGAATCTCAACGAATTGATCATCCCTGTCGAGTTCTCGGGAGAACTGGGGTTGGATCCAAACAGCGTGACATGGTCAACCCTGGGTTGTCGCACTGAAAGCTTTGATCTACAACAACTGCACAGCAATCCCGAGGGTAGAGAGATGACTCTTCGCTTGACGAGTACCGGTGTCGAAGAGGACCTATCTCCCGGTACAGGCCCTGTGCTCAAGATTACCTTTGAGCTCTCAGGAATTGCGATAGGTGGGCAAACAACATCGATCGCCCTCGATGGATATGAATCTTATTCCCCCGGTTTCGGTACAGACTGTGGTCAGTATGGACCAACGGTGGTTAATGGGTCGATAACTTCGGCAATTTGTTGTGAAGGTTCAAGAGGGAACATCGATGGTGATCCCGGAGACAACTCTGACATCTCTGATCTGGTCTATTTGGTAGATTACATGTTTTCAAATGGCTCCCCTCCGCCTTGTTTCGAGGAAGGTGATGTCAATGCCAGCGGTATAATTCCCATCATCGATATCTCCGACCTCGTATACTTGGTAGATTACATGTTCAATGGAGGCTCTGTACCAGTGGACTGTCCATAGCCACTAGAGCGAAACCCTCTTAATGGTTCCGACAAAGAAATTACGGCAGAACCAGAAACGGTTCTGCCATTATCTACAGAACTCTGAACATGCTATCTGCCGTTTGGCGAATTGTCTATTGTTTAATGTTCTTCTGAATCATTTTGGCTATATTGTTATCAAATGAATGAGAAGCAATTAGTAGCACAGGCACAGGCCGGCGATTTTGATGCCTTTTCAAAATTGATCGAAGCCAACAAGCAGAAAGTGTTTGCGTTGGTGCGACGATTGGCTGGCAACAACGAAGATGCCGAGGATATTTTGCAGGATACTTTCCTGAAAGCAATCGACAAG
>JAGLUH010000171.1 GCA_023134875.1 Candidatus Zixiibacteriota bacterium | reverse complement strand
TGAGCATCAAGCCCCACATACCGCCCCACAACTCGGACGACCGCATCTGACCGCAGGAACCATCGTCAGACAAACAGGCGACAACCTCATTGACCTGGTCGAGCACGGTATAACCGATGTGGTAGTCGCCGTAGAACACTATATCGGGGACGGCCACATTGACGAAACCGGGGTACCACATCAGATTGTCACTGGGCACCGTTACAAAATGCTTCACCAGGCCGGGGAAGCCTAAAAGGTCGTCTTCCCAGACGTAAATCTCAACACCGGCACCGCCAGCCAAAACAACGGAACCAGCTTGATAGAAAGCGATTTCGGCCTGGGACAGGGTACACTCCACCGCGTCGTCTATCATGGAGAAGCGCATGTTGAAGAAGTCGTCACCGTACGCATCCGGAATCGTCCAGAAGTAAGTGGTATTGCAGTCGTACCACAGCCAAGCGCAGACACCGGGAGGGCCCGCATCCCAGCAACAGGCCTCGACGAACATCAGGAAGTTGACGTCGACGCCCCAGTCAGTGAGCATCAAGCCCCACATACCGCCATAGAACTCGGACGACCGCATCTGACCGCAGGAACCGTCGTCAGACAGGCAGGCGAAGTTGTCGAGCGTCTGGTTATTAACCGTATAGCCGAAATGGTAGTCTGCATCGACCACGATACCCAGGCCGTAGATGTCAACATCAACCGCGTTGGGATAGAACTGCAGGCTCGCGCCAGGGACCACTATTGGCGGGGTGATGACATTGTTCGGAAAACCGAACATGTCATCATCCCAAAGATAGAGAGAGATGCCTTCGCCCGAAACATTGGAAAACTCGGGGTAAGCGTCGTAGAGAACGATTTCCAATGTTTTCAGGGAGCAGAGATCCCCTCCCGGAGTGAAACGCATGTTGAAGAAGTCGTCACCATACGCATCGGGAATTCGCCAGTAGTAAGCCATGCCGCAGGTGTAATCATACCATACACAGTCGGCAGGCTTATGAACTGGAACACTCATTCCCGGGGGAGTGGGAGTAGCGTCGGCCGGCGTCTTGATGCCTGCCGGCGGCTGCTCTGGTCCGGCTAACTGAAGTTCCGAAATTGATTTCGGCGCGTCAGGAAGCGTCTGGATCAATTTCTTGACTTCGTTTGGTCCCTTGGCAGCAAACGCTGAACTGGATATCATGAAGATAAAGCTCAATGCTATTGTAGCTACCAAAAGTTTTTTGAGCATTTATTCCTCCTTAGAACGTTAGGAGAATCACTGTAGTTCGCCCACACTATAGAGAATCACTCCTCGAGGATAAACCCAAAAGGGGTGAACCTCCAAACGTACGTTGTTGCTCTCCTGATTCGTCACCCATAATCGGCCAAAGCCCTTGGGCGCTTAAATTTCAGAAAACCAACCTGTTGTCCGGGATTCCGAAAACTTGTCTAGGGTCTGGAATCCCCGGGGCCAACTACATTACTGTTTCCTAAAATCGGATTCAGGGATCAACTAAATCTCTCTGTCGGCGAAGCCGATCAGATTCTTTAGCTTTCCCCGCAGTATTGTCATACAGAAGTATAGGAAGTATCCTTTATCAACTTATGAACCGCCCTTTGGCGATTTCACCTCCTCAGATTGATCTCGTTTAGTAGTTAACGACAAGAAACGAGATGAGACATATTTGCAAGGAATAACGCGTGCCGCTAAGTTGACCAAAGATATA
>JAGLUH010000170.1 GCA_023134875.1 Candidatus Zixiibacteriota bacterium | reverse complement strand
AAGGTGTTTGTCTTTACTAAAAGAATTCTGGCCCGCTGTCGTCGCTGGCTCACTGGGCAAGGTCGGTTTGACCGGGTCAATCAGGCAATTGAGAAGGGAGACTACCCGACGGTTTTTCGGGAGACCGATAAGATCATCGCCCGGAGCCGACGTTTCGCCGCGGTTTCTTCCTCACCGACCACTGCCATATTTTTCCATTCAGCGGAGGAATACCGCAACTATATTCGCAGAAATCCCGTCTCTCGTTCTATCATGTTTGAGTTTCCGGCAGTTCCGGAAGCTCATTTTCAGCGGGCGGTGGCGTATCGACAGGGAGGACGGCTCAAGTCGAGTAGTGTGGAGCTGGAGCGCTCGCTGGCTGAGTTTCCCTCTTCGGCCAAGTACCTGACCGAATTGGGATTCGTTTTGCTGGAGATGAAGTATTATGTGGAGGCGGCAATGCGGTTTGGTCAGGCGATTGAGGTTGATCTCACTAATTCACGGCAGTATGAAGTTCAAGCGCGGCGGGGACTGGGTATTATTGCCATGGAGGATGGCGGCTGTACCGATGCGCGGCGCCATTTTCTGGGGGCGTGGCGACTCTCACCGCAGGATCAGGAGACGACTGTGTATTTGCAGCTACTCACTGAAATAGAAAACGATCCCAGACAGCGGGCGGAATTTTATGTCCGCAACGGTAATTGGGAGCGTGCCGTAGCAGCCTTCAAAGAAGCGCTGGTGGTTAATCCGCAGGACTATGAGATGCACCTGGGTATTGCCTTTGCATATAAAGAATTACAGCAATTGAGCCGGGCGGAACGACACATCAAGAGAGCGTTCCAATGCAATCCGTGTAGTTCTGAGGTCAATTTCGCGCTTGGTTATATCTACATGCTGCAGGATGATTTCGAGCGGGCCGAGATAGAATTCAACAAGGCTATTGCCAGGAATTGTTATGATCCCTTGTATTTCGTCGGCCTTGCCCGTCTCTACCTGGAACGAATTAGCGACGGACACGAGGAATTGGGCAGCCAACTGCAGGCGGCATTAAGCCGTGCCCACCGACTCGATCCTGACCTGCCGGAACCCGATTTGATCAGAGCTGAGTACTATCTGCTGAAAGGACAATTTGCCAAGGCTCTGAGGGCGATCAGGAAGGCAATTGAGATGGCTCCGGACAGCCAGGAAGCGCACATCCTGGCCGCGGAAATCTACCTGGAAATGGGACGGCGACGGCGAGTCCATTATCATCTTAGCGAGGCGGCTGATTTCGGCAGGGATACGGAGCAGATGCGCGCACTGCGTTCTCGTCTCCAGGATGACGCTACTTGAATCCCGCCACTCGCGCAAGTACCTACAGGCTGATTCTCTTTCTTGTCATACTGGCAGTCCTGTTACTATCAATAATAATATCGTTGTACCTCCACCAAATCGGAGAGGAGAGAACGTGCTCTGGCGTCGTGATCATCGATGGTGACACTTTCCGTGACCAGGAGGGAAATCGCGTGCGACTGCTGGGAATTGACGCTCCCGAGAAAGGGGAACCTTTTTACCGGCAGGCTTCCGAAAAGCTGACGTCGCTGATTACTAAAGAGCCGCTCTTGTTGAAATCAGGGTCTCGGGCGTATGATCGTTATGGCCGTATTCTCGCGTTCGTATACATTGAGACGCTCCTGGTAAACGCCAGCCTGCTGGAAGAGGGGCTGGCGCGAACTTATTTTTTCCCGGAGGAATTTGAAGATCAGGAACTGGTCGAATATCTATGTGCTGCGCAGCGGCGGGCGCGGGCCGCTTCCCGCGGTATCTGGTCGCTGCCGCCACCGCCGGCGGCTGATCGTTATTTCGGCAACGAGTCGAGCTATCGTTTCCACCGACCTGATTGCCCTTCGCTTAAGAATGCCGATACGTTGGAATTCCTGCGCCTGCTCACCCGAGATGAGTTCCTGGATCGCTGCTTCTCTCCCTGTCGTAATTGCAAGCCCTGAATCGGTCCGCCGATGCGAAACGGGCTTGAGAAATCGCTATAGTTGTCGATAATCCAAAGAGAGAGTCCGTCTTGTCCCGGTGTACTATATCCCGGAGTAAGGAAGCGAATGTCATCTATCCTGGTTAT
>JAGLUH010000017.1 GCA_023134875.1 Candidatus Zixiibacteriota bacterium | reverse complement strand
ACCCAGAAGCGTCTCGCTGTACATCGGTGAGATTCTCAGCATCGTGACCTGCGGTTCCAGATAGATAACCACCTCGGTAGGCACCCCCGCAATCACGTTGGCGGTAGTCTCCCCCTGATACAACACTACTGAATCCGAGTTGAAGGCCGACATGGCGAAATGACGATTTGACCCGAAGGGTATTTCAATTTCAGCGGTCGCCTCACCCTGCTCAAGCTGCAACTGGTGGGTGAGAGTGTCAAAATCATCACCGCTGACCTTAAGGATGACCTTGACAATGTCGCTGCCGACACCCAATCCCTTGAGCGACGCACGGATCGTCACTACCGTCCCCTCGGGAGAATTGGGTGATTGTTGCGAGCAGTTTGCCAGGAGCAGCAGGAGAGCCGCAAAGCAGATAATGATCGTTTGCCGTTTCATCACAACTTCACCCGACCGCCGACACTGATTTCATTTCCGGAGATACTGATGGCGTCATCATCGGCGGAACCGAAACTGAACAGTATTCGGCCAAAGAGAGAATAACGTCCCCGGTTGCCGCTGAAGGTAAGGTCAGCACCGATACTGAACAGATTGGAACTGCCGAAATAGGCGGGATGATCTGTTTTCCAGTCGTTAGCTCCCAGAGCGCGATAGGCAAACAGCGCTGTCGCTTTCCAGTCCGGCTTGACCAGATGCGATACCGCGCCGGAAAAAACGAGCTTAGCGCCATACGAATTATTTTCCTCGTAATTGAACACTTCACCCTGCGGCCGCGAATTCCTGGCCCTGGTGATATAAAGCAGGCCGAGACTGGCGTTGGTGGGCGCCAGATCGTAACTGCCGCGCAGGCTGAGACTGAACTGATCACCGTTTTTTAGAATCTCTATCGGGCCGAGTTTGTCGGTGTAGTAATACTTGTAGCCGAGATCAAGATCAATCCGTCCTGCTCCCAGCGGCGCTGTCGCCGATCCCTGGAGGGTGATTTCGTCACCCGGATCATATTCCTTGCTGCCCGCCGCGAAGGTATAGGTTCCCGCATAGTAGTAGCTGACACTGCCGCCATAAATAAATTGTTCGTATTGCTCGGCGCCGCCAAATTGCATCAAGACCCCGAACCCGCCACCTAGTTGCTTGATCGGCAGGTTGAGATAATCACCGGCCAGAAGTTGTGCCAGCACCAACTGGGTGGAATCGAGCTTGGTTTTACCAAGCGGCAGGACCAGACCAAGACTGCCGAAAAGGCGATCCCGGCAGAAGGAGCGATATGCTTTGATAGTCGGGCTGGAGAGGGTTGCCACCGAAAAACCACCGTCACCGCCGTCAAGGCAGGAACGACTGAAAGCTGCACTAAAATGAACCTCCCAGTTGTCGGCGACCGGCAGAAAAACATATACCGGAAAGGCCGACTGGGACAATGAGGTATCATACTTCGTCGATGCAGCATCATCCTCGTAAGTCAGCTTCCAACTTTGATAAACCAACCGTGCCTCACCCTCGGTCGGCTGACCATAGATGATCTGCGCCCTGGCGCCGGTCGCCACGATCACGGCTGCCAGACAGGATACCAGTAAAATCGCTACAGACCTATTCACTCAGGATCGGTCCTCCCCGTAACAACTATCTTGCCACCGCCGATCTCAGGAGTGACATAGGGATTATCCCCCTCGGGAACGCCGATTCTGCTTTTTCCCTGCAAACGGCCAATGATTTCACCCCGGTTATCCTTGGTACGGTCCTGCGCCTCCACCTGCGCATCGAGTAACGCAACCACAGCCGCCGCCGGCCGCAGCTTGCCGTCATAACCCGACAAGTCCGAATAGTCATGCAATGCCTCAGCCGCCATTGAGAAATTCGGGTCTTCGGCGAGAGCGGCGTTGAATTCCGCCTCCGCCAGGGAGTAAAGTCCCCGATCAGCATAATCCAGACCGCGCGAGTAGGCAATCAGGGCGAGGAAAGATTCCGTCGGGATAACGTCTATCTCACTCTTGATATCAGGGGTGATCTCGTATCCCAGTTTTGTGATAATATCAAGGGTCAGTTTCTTTTGCAGTTCGAAGAACTTCTTTACCTTGTCTTCAAGCGGCTCCGGGTATTCGGTCAGTCCCGGTCCAACATCGACTATATTACAGTCGATGTAAATCACTTTTGCCCCTACTATCTCCAGTCTGCCGGTGATAATCTTGGCGGCGCCGACCAGTTTGCCAACCCGAGGCGAGTTGAGCTTGTCGGCGAACTCACTTTCACTCAAGTCGAGTTCATCGCGCAACCGCGACAGATGAATGCGCTCCACCAGGGTCAGGCCTTCGACATAGGAGAGATCGTGGTTGATCAGTTCGGCAATACCGCGCCCCAAAACAGAATACGGTCCCGTCAGATCGGCGGCGTCAAATCGCACTACCGCCACGCTATTGCGAGGAATCTGAGCGATATCGAGGTTCTCCTCGTTGGCTAATGCCTCGCTGATAACTCGCTGCAACCGGTCGTCCTCAAGCCAGCGCAGCCGACGGCGTACTTCCTTGCGCAGTTCCTTATCAGCGGCGAAGGAGAGATAGGACGTATAAAGCCGTCGCGCCTGGTCGAACTCGCCCAGTTTCTCATGAATCATCCCACGGTAGATGATACTGCGGCTGTCGTCAGTATCCAGCAGGCTCGCCTGCTTGAAGGCCCGCATCGCCTCATCATAGCGTTCCAGATGGAACTGGGCGATTCCCAGTTTGCGCCAGATCTCCACCTTTTCCGGATTCTCCGCCAGGGCAGCTCGGAAATAAGGCACCGCTTCATTGTAGTCGCCCCGCTTAAGCAGACGATCCCCCTCACTATAGCTGCTAACAGCACAGCCAAACAGGAATAGGGGCACCACCACCAGAAAAAATAGTATGGCTTGCTCAAGTCTCATGGCTTCTGAGCGATGTCGAGAACCACACCCTCCCGGCTTTCATCCGCCAATGCGAAGGAAGGAGCAATCTCGAACGCCTCGGCATACGCCTTTCTTGCCAGTTCCGGTTTACCGATCTCTTCGTAGGCGATACCCTGTGAGAATTTCACCAGTGCCGCCAGGTCGATATCAGGAATCCGGGCGCCCGCCTGCTTGATCTTGTCAGCTTCGACATTAAAGTAGGCAAGAACCTGCGCGCCCAGTTCCGCCGTCAATTCGCCGATCTTGTCGCTCTTACCCTCTACCGAGAACTGTTTCTTGGTCACCGAGGTTTCAGTATCAATGATCCGCGCGTCAATACGAAACTTCTTCTTGGGCATGTTGTAGAAGGTACCGAAAATGTAATTGCGGACACCGATAACCTTGCCAATCGCAACCTTCTGATCGGAATCAACCAGGTCAGACTGCGACATCTCCAGTTCTTTTAGCAGGTAATTGATGTTCTCGCGCGAGGGCACATGAATATCGCCTGATTCCGCCAGTTGATAGCTTATCATCGAGGCCACACCGATACCGACATTACTGACCTTGTCAGCATCGACAAAGGAACCATTGGCGAACTCGATGGTCGCCACCGTCAGCATCTTCTGCTTGTAACCAGGCACAAAGCTGGTCTCTTTTTTTACCTTGTGCCAGAGGTTGGCAAAGCGAATGGAGATTTTGTTTGAACTGAAATCGGTATCGGGATCGAGCTTGATCAAAACGAGAAGCCAGTTCTCCGCCAGTTTCAGATCGTTTTCCTGGGCTGCCGATTTCGCCAGCAGCCTGATCGTCTTGATGCTGTCACTCTTGCTGAAGCCTGGCTCGCTAAGCAACGCTGTTCCTTGAATCACTACTTTTTCAAATTGACCCCGCTGGAAAAGTTTCTCAGTTTGCAGTAACTTTGCTTCGAATCCCTCACCTGCCAGCAGCGGCGAAACGAGCCAGGTCAGGGCAACCAGAAATGCCAGAAACTGTTTCATAATATACTTCCTCCCTAAGTTAAGATTAAGAAGTTTCAAACTCCTGCGCAACCGATTTCATTTACTCCTCACCTGAAATCCGACACTCTGGTCTGCTGTCAGAATCAGATAGCGAGGTGAATCAAGAATCTCCCTGCTCTCATCACTGACAGCCACCTTGTGTGGTCCGCCATACAAACCTGTCACCCGGCAGGCTGTCTGGCAAGGTGTGTTGTCGGTCTTGTTGATGACCAGATCATTGTCGACATAGACCAGCGCCAAGACGTTTTCCTCAGGCGCGTTGACATCCTCAGCCCATACTGTCAGAGTGTGGTCTGCCGTCGACAGGTTGATT
>JAGLUH010000169.1 GCA_023134875.1 Candidatus Zixiibacteriota bacterium | reverse complement strand
GCGCCATCGAGCTGATGTGCACCGGCGCCTCCCGCTATGATTTCGACAGGTTTGGCATGTTCTTCCGCGCTTCCCCGCGTCAGGCCGACTTGATGTTGGTTGCCGGTACGATCACCTACAAGATGGCGCCTCGAGTCAAGCGACTGTATGAGCAGATGGCGGAACCGCGCTACGTGATCGCTATGGGCGGCTGTGCCGTGCGGGGCGGCCCTTTCTATTATGATAGCTATGCGGTGCTGAAAGGCGTCGACCTGATCATACCGGTCGATGTCTACCTGCCCGGCTGCCCGCCACGACCGGAATCGCTGCTGGAGGCGTGCATCAAACTCCAGGACAAGATCAAGCAGGAAAAGCTTCAGGATTGGAGTACCGATCGGCGTGGTTGATAAGGAACGGATCGAAAAGATTATCGTCGACGAATTCGGTGATGCCGTCACCATTGAAGAAATGAATCCTCCCCAGGCGGCGATCAGGATCAACAGCGAGAAGATCGTCCCGCTCTTTGAGTTTATCGCTTCCCATCCCGATCTGAAACTGAACTATCTCTCGACCATTTCCGGTGTTGACCTGGGAGTAGAAGCCGCCGAAATCGAAATCGTTTACTTTGTCTCCTCGATAGAGTTCAAGCATAAGCTGACCATCAAGACCAGAATTGCGCGCCAGGGCGGCAGGATCGATACCATCAGTACTGTTCTCAAGGGCGCCAACTGGTACGAGCGGGAAATCTGGGAGCTGTTTGGCGTTGATTTTGGCGGACATCCCAATCTGACTCGCTTTCTGCTGCCCGAGGACTGGGATGAAGGCTATCCCATGCTCCGGGACTGGCAGGGCAGGAATTTTGAAAGGATGCCCGAGTCGTGATAGAGCCGGCGCCCGCCCAATATACCGAGGAATTTGAAGTCAACATGGGGCCACAGCACCCCTCGACTCACGGTGTCCTGCGCCTGCTTCTGAAGATGGATGGCGAGATCATCAAGGAGGCCGAACCCTATATCGGCTACCTGCATCGCGCCATTGAAAAAATCTGCGAGAACCGCACTTACAATCAGTGCCTTCCTTTCCTGGATCGGGTCGAGTATGTGACCTCGATGTCATGCGAGGAGGTTTTCTGCCTGGCGACGGAACGGATCGCCGGTATGGAAATCCCCGAACGCGCCGAGTATCTGCGGGTGATAATGCTTGAATTCAATCGGATCGCTTCGCACTTGATCTTCCTGGGCACCTTCTCTCTTGATCTGGGCGCGATTACGCCGTTTCTCTACTGTCTGCGGGAACGTGAGGATATCATCGACCTCTTCGAGATGACCTCCGGACAGCGGTTGACCTACAATTATATTCGCGTAGGTGGTGTCGCTGCGGATATTCCCCCTGAGTTTGTACCACTGGCGCGCAAGTTTGTGAATATGTTCCAGGACAAGGTGGATGACTACGAGGCTATTCTGACGGAGAACCCGATCTTCCTGGCGCGCACCAAGGATGTCGGCATCTTCGACAAAGATATGTGTATCAATTACGGTGTCTCCGGCCCGATCCTGCGCGCCACCGGCGTCGACTGGGACCTGCGTCGTGATGATCCGTATTCGGTTTATGATCGCTTTAGGTTCGAGATTCCCACCGGTAAGGTGGGCGATACCTGGGATCGCTATATGGTGCGCGTGCGGGAGATGCGCCAGTCAAACGAGATCATCCGGCAGGCTCTCGATCAGTTGCCGGAGGGCGGAACCAGAGCCAAGGTCAAACCGGCTGCTTTCAAACCGCCGGCCGGTGAGATATACACCCGCATTGAGAACTCGCGGGGCGAACTGGGTTGTCATATCATCGCCGACGGCACCACCAAGCCGTACCGCGTGAAGCTGCGGGGCGGCTCTTTCACACATACGCAGATGATTCCGGAAATCGCTCCCGGCGTAATGATCGCCGACCTGGTGGCGATTTTTGCCTCGATGGATGTCATCCTGCCGGAGGTTGACAGGTAACTATGGAAATATCGACACTGCTGCGCTGGCTTGGTTCGATTCTGTTTAAGGTGGTGGATTCTCTTGGTCTGCCTCTCTGGGTAGCCGAGCTATTGCAGATGATCAGTGCGGCGGCTATCGTGTTGGGTGCGGGATTGCTCGTAGTGCTATTCCTGGTCTGGTGGGAACGGAAACTCTCCGGCCATTTCCAGCAACGCTTCGGTCCGATGCGTACTGGCTGGCATGGCTGGATACAGACTGTAGTCGACGGTGTCAAGCTGCTGCAGAAAGAAGATATCATTCCCAAAACTGTCGATCGCAAGGTCTTCTTCTGGGCGCCGGTGCTCTGCTTCTCGGTATCTTATGCCGCCTTTGCCGTGATCCCCTGGGGTCAAGGACTTTGGCCGACCGATCTCAACATCGGCATTCTCTATATCCTGGCGGTCACTACTTTCGTGGTGATCGCGCTTCTAATGGCGGGCTGGAGTTCCAACAACAAGTATGCCCTTCTGGGTGGGATGCGTGCGGCGGCACAAATTATCAGCTATGAAGTGCCGCTCATGCTGTCGATTCTCGGCGTGATTATGCTGGTGCAGTCGTTGTCGATGGTCAAGATTGTTGAAGCCCAGGGAGGCATCTTTGGTTGGTTCATCTTCAAGCAGCCACTCGGCTTTCTTATCTACCTGGTCGCCGCCACCGCCGAAACCAACCGCGCTCCCTTTGATATTCCCGAAGCGGAGCAGGAGTTGGTCGCCGGTTTCAATATCGAATACTCCGGTATGAAGTTCGCCATGTTTTTCATGGCGGAATTCTTGAATCTCTTTCTGGTCGCCGCCATTGCCACCACCATCTTCCTGGGCGGTTGGCGGGGACCCTGGCTGCCCTCGTGGGTTTGGTTTATGGGCAAGACGCTGTTTCTGGTGTTTGTCATCATCTGGTTTAAGTGGACATATCCGCGCCTGCGGGTCGATCAGTTGATGGAATTCTGCTGGAAGGTGCTTCTGCCGCTGGCGTTCTTGAACTTGATTGTGTCCGGTATTCTCTTCATGTAGGGTCGATGTCGATGGCTTACAGTAATCCATTCTGGAAAGGTATTTACAACCTGCTGATCGGGCTGGGAGTGACTATCAGGTACCTGTTCAGCCATGCCATCACGCTGCAATACCCCACCGAACGCTGGCCGATGCCGGAACGTTCCCGCGGTCAGGTGGTGCTGCTTTCCGACAAGGAGACCGGCAAGCTAAACTGCACTGCCTGTACACTCTGTGCCAAGGCCTGTCCGACGGCGGCGATCAGTATGGACCGTTACAAGGGTGAGGACAAGAAGTGGAAGCTGTCAAAATTCGATGTCGACTTCACTATCTGCTGCTACTGCGGTTTCTGTGAGGAGGCCTGTAACTTCGACGCCATCAAGCTGGCGCCCAAGTATGAATATTCCAGCTACGATAAAGAGAGCCTATTCTACGACATGCACAAGCTGCAGGAAGTGGGACGTGATGTCGACTACACGCCGAAGCGGCCCAAGAAGAAGGCCGCGCCCACACCGGCGGTCGACGCCGAAAAGACCGAAGGCGATGTCAAGACTGATAGCGAGCAACCGCCAACTCAGCCGGAGTCACCGAATGATAAGCCGACGAAACCGGAGGGAGACAAGTGATGGAATCGGCTGTTCTTCCCTATCTGTTCTATCTGTTCGCCTTTGTCATCATCGTTTCGGCGTTGCTGGTAGTGCTTCTGCGAAACATCTTCCATTGCGCCCTGATGTTGATCCTCTGCCTTTTCGCAGTGGCCGGTCTCTATGTATTGCTTCAGGCTGATTTCGTGGCGGCGGTGCAGGTGCTTCTATATGTAGGCGCTGTAGCGGTGCTGATGATCTTTGCGATCATGCTTACCAGCCGGGTTTTCGGTGTTGATTTGAAGCAGCAGAACGAGCAGGTGCCGTTGGCGTTGATTGTCAGCATTGTCTTTGTGGCAGCGGCCTTTTACGGCCTGGGCAAGACAGTCTGGGATATCAAAGATGCGTCGGTACCCGCTGATTCGACCATGTCTCTGGGTAAGCTATTGATGACAACTTACGTGATGCCATTTGAAATAGTATCGGTAGTGCTCTTAGCGGCGCTGATCGGCGCCATCGTGATAGCCAGGAGGAATTGATCGATGCAGATAAGTCTGACGCATTACCTGGCACTTGCCGCTGTCCTCTTTGCCATCGGCTTTTTCGGAGTACTGACCCGCCGTAACGCCATCGGTATCCTGATGGCAATCGAGCTGATGTTCAACGCCGTCAATATCAATTTCGTCGCCTTCAATCGCTTTATCACGCCGATCGAATTCACCGGCCAGATTTTCGCTATCTTTACGGTGGTGATTGCGGCGGCGGAAGCGACCGTCGGGTTGGCGATTGTGCTGTTGATATATCGAAACTTCCGAGACATATTCGTCGACAACATCAACCTGATGAAATGGTAAGAGATGCTCGAATATAGCTGGATCATACCGGTACTGCCGCTGGCCGCTTTTCTGGTGATACTCCTCTTTACCCGGGAGAATCGCTCGCTTTCAGCCGCGCTGTCGATCACCGCCATCGCCATCGGTTTTGTCTATGCGACGCTGCTCCTCTTCCGGCAGATCGGCGACAACACTATCTTCGAGATGAAATACGGCTGGATAGTCTTTCCCACTATCGAGATTCAGATCGGTATCCTGGTCGACTCCCTGACGACGGTCATGCTGATGGTCGTAACTATCGTCTCCCTGCTGGTACAGATTTACTCCATCGGTTACATGCATGGCGACCCGCGCTACTCGCGTTTCTTTTCTTATTTATCTCTTTTCACCTTCGCCATGCTCGGCCTGGTGATGGCCAACAACTATTTCATGCTTCTGATTTTCTGGGAGTTGGTCGGTTTGACTTCCTACCTGTTGATCGGCTTCTGGTTTGAGAAAAAGACAGCCTCTGATGCGGGCAAGAAAGCCTTCATCACGACCCGTATCGGCGATTTCGGTTTCGGTATCGGTATCTGTATGCTGGGGCTCTATTTCGGCACTTTCAACTACTTAGACGTATTCCACATGGCGGAGCACAGCGTTGTCCCGGCGGGGATTCTGACGCTGACCGGTATTTTGCTTTTCTGTGGCGCTATCGGTAAGTCAGCCCAGTTTCCCCTTCATGTCTGGTTGCCTGATGCGATGGAGGGTCCGACACCGGTCTCCGCTCTGATTCATGCCGCCACTATGGTCGCCGCCGGTGTCTACATGGTGGCGCGCTCGATGGCCATCTTTGCCAGCAGCCCCGACGCCGCGGTGGTGGTTGCCTGGATCGGTATCATTACCGCGCTCCTGGCGGCCACCATCGCCCTGACCCAGAATGACATTAAACGAATTCTCGCTTATTCCACTGTCAGCCAGCTCGGCTACATGATCATGGCTTTGGGGTTGGGGTCGTTTACGGCCGGTACTTTGCACCTGATGACGCATGGCTTCTTCAAGGCGTCGCTGTTCCTCTGTGCCGGTTCAGTTATTCATGCCATCCACACCAATGATATCCAGTTCATGGGAGGACTGCGCCGAAAAACGCCTATTACTTTCTGGTCGATGCTGATCGCGTCGCTCTCGATCGCTGGCATCTTCCCGCTGTCAGGCTTCTGGTCCAAAGATGAGATTATCGCCGCCACTGCCGGTCATCCAGTGTTCAAGGTGTTGACCTTGCTGGTGGCATTCATGACCGCCTTCTACATGTTCCGCCTGATATTCCTGACCTTCTTCGGCGAACCGCGCGACCGGAAAGCCTACGATCATGCCCATGAATCGCCTAAGACAATGACCACGCCGCTTATCATACTGAGTGTTCTCTCGATCTGCGCCGGCTGGGTGGCGATTCCCTGGTTGCATAAGGGTTACTCGATGTTTGCCTACTACCACGAGCCGCATCACGCCCACGCGCACTGGGATGTCATGATTACCTCGACCATCGTCGCCGGCGCCGGTATCCTGCTGGCCTGGCTTGTCTATCAGAAGAAACTGATCTCCGCGGATATGATCGCCCGCAAGTTCAAGCGGCTCTACACGCTCTCTTTCCGCAAGTTCTATTTCGACGAGATATATGACGCTATCATCATCAAACCGATTCTTGGTTTCGCTGATTATCTCTGGGGTTTTGACAACGGCCTTATTGATGGTATTGTCAATGGTCTCGCCAGCTTCACCCTGTGGCTGTCGCGAGTTAAGCTCTGGTTCGACCTTCATATTATTGATGGCATCGTCAATGGGCTGGGCTACAGCATCTGGGGGATCGGTGCCATAATCAGGCAGTTCCAGACGGGGCGAGTACAGTTCTACGGTGTTATTATCATGGTCGGCATCGTCCTGATGCTGGTAATAAGGATTGTTTAGTCAGGTGAGTAGAGGAGTGTAGATATGGATTTTCCCATACTGAGTGTAATCATCTTCAGCCCCCTGGTGGGGATGTTGGTGATAATGCTACTCAACAAGGAGCGGCACCAGTTGATCACATGGGTATCGACGTTGATCAGCTTAATACCGCTGGCCCTTTCCTGTATTCTCTGGGCCTACTACGACTCCTCCACCGCCGCCATGCAGTTTACCGAAAGGTATACCTGGATTCCTTCTCTCTCCATCCAGTATTTCCTCGGCGTGGATGGTTTGTCGGTGCCGATGATTTTTCTGACGGCGTTGCTCTCCACCGTGTCTTTGCTCATATCTTTTCATATCAAGGAAAGAGTCAAGGAGTATTTCGCCTTCTTCCTGCTTTTGGAATGCGGCATGCTGGGGGTCTTCGGCGCGCTCGATTTCTTCCTCTTCTACGTCTTCTGGGAGATCATGCTGGTGCCGATGTACTTCCTGATCGGCGTCTGGGGCGGGCCGCGCAAGGAGTACGCGGCGATTAAGTTCTTCCTTTTCACTTTATTCGGCTCGGTCTTCATGCTGGTCGGCATTCTCGCGCTTTACCTTTCCTCCACACCGCACACGCTTGACATGCTGGAGCTGATTAAGCAGGGACCGGCGTTCGCGCACGGGTTGCAGGTTGTGGTCTGGTTTTTCTTCTTCCTGGCGTTTGCCATCAAGGTACCGATCTTCCCGTTCCATACGTGGTTGCCGGACGCTCACGTGGAAGCACCGACGGCGGTGTCGATCATCCTGGCCGGTGTCCTATTGAAGATGGGCGCCTACGGTTTCCTGCGGATCAGTTTTCCGATGCTCCCTTACGGCACCAACTACTTCGCGCCGATGCTGGCGATTCTGGGGGTGATCTCTATTATCTACGGTGCCCTGGTGTCGATGGCACAGAAAGATTTGAAAAAACTGGTGGCTTACTCGTCGGTTTCGCACATGGGCTTCTGCATGCTCGGCATGTCGGTCTTTTTCATCAGCACCGAGGGCAGTCCCCATATTACGGCGCTCGCCGGCTGCTATTACCAGATGTTCAGTCACGGCCTGATCACCGGCGCAATGTTCCTCTTGGTGGGCGTACTCTACGACCGCGCCCACACCAGGGAGATCGCCGCCTTCGGCGGACTGGGGGTCAAACTGCCGGTATTCACCGCGATAATGGTGACCTTTTCGATGGCGTCGTTGGGGCTGCCGGGAATGAGCGGCTTTATCGCCGAGTTCATGGTCTTTATCGGCGCTTTTGCCAAGTACAAAGTCCTCACCGGTATCGCTGTCATCGGTGTGGTGCTGACCGCTGGCTACATCCTGCGCATGGTGCAGCGGATTTTCCTCGGCGAGTTCAACACTAAGTGGGATCACCTGACCGAAATCAATGCCAGGGAAACAATCGCGGTGGTGCCGCTTTTGATACTGACGGTACTGCTCGGCGTTCTGCCCAGCCTGCTGCTTGGTCAGATTTCCGCCACTCTGGAAAATATAGTCTTCCTGGTCGTGAGGTAGTTGATGCCGAATTTGAAGTTGATGCTGCCGGAATTGCTGCTCTTTGCCTGGGCTATCCTGGTTATCATAATCGGTATCAGCCGCCGGCGTAAAAACAACGAATCACTGATCTACATAACCCTGCTCGGTATCGTGATATCCGGTTTACTGATTCCTATTGCCGGTTATGGCGAGCTTTTTGGCAGAACCTTCTTAGTCGACAAGTACGCCGTCTTTTTCAAGATCATATTTCTCGGCGCCGCCTTTTTTGCGGTCGCCTCGTCAAGCGACCTGATGAGTAAGCTTAAGAGCGATCATGGCGAGTTTTTCGGGTTGATGTTACTATCGACCGTCGGCATGATGTTCCTGACCTCGACGGCGGAGTTGATTACTCTTTACGTTTCGCTCGAACTGACCACCATCCCCCTCTTTGTGCTGGCCGCCTATCGCAAAGATCAACTGGCCTCCTCGGAGGCAGGGCTGAAATATCTGATCCTGGGGGCGCTTTCCTCGGCGATTCTGCTCTACGGCATCTCGCTGATCTACGGCCTGACCGGCACCACCTTCCTCAATGACAATTTAATGCGACTGATTCAACAGTCGATACAGATGCTGCTGACGACCGCCAGCATTAACCCGGCACTGGCTATCGCTATCATCATGCTGGTTGCTGGTCTCGGTTTCAAGCTGGCGCTGGTGCCGTTCCACATGTGGGCGCCCGATGTCTATGAAGGAGCGCCCACGCCGGTGACAGCCTTCCTGTCGGTCGCTTCCAAGGCGGCGGGGGTGGCCGCGCTGGCGCGCATTTTCTACGCGGGACTGACCAGTTTTCATAGCACTGACTGGGGGCCGTTGCTGGCCGTACTGGCGGCGGCGGCGATGATTGTCGGCAATATCACCGCCGTCCTGCAGACCAATATCAAGCGAATGCTGGCTTATTCCTCCATTGCCCATATCGGTTACCTGCTGATCGGTTTCGTCGCCCTGCCACTCGGTGACAGCGGCAGCATCAATGGTCCTGCTTCCCTCATGTTCTATCTTTTCGCTTACATGTTCGCCAACATGGGCGCCTTCGCCTGCGCCATCGCTTTCGCCAGGAATTTCGACTCGTACCAGATCAGGGATTACCAGGGTCTTTCGGAGAAGTCAACCGGTTTGGCAGTAATGTTAACCATTTTTCTCCTGTCACTGGCAGGCATTCCGCCCCTGGTGGGATTTTTCGGCAAGTACTATGTCTTCCTGGCAGGCTGGACTGACTACCGCTGGCTGGTGATTATCGGCATCCTCACTTCCGTTATCGCTCTCTACTACTACGCCAATGTGATCAAACAGATGTTTTTCAATAAGGAAAAGAGCACTCTTGACAAGGTGAAGCTGGATACGCCGCTGGCGATCACGTTGGTTCTGACGGTAATCGGCACCATAGTGTGCGGCCTCTATCCAGAGCCGGTGATTCGCTTTGCTGTCGAAGCAGTTGCGATATTCCCCTTTTAGAGGCTGTCTCAAAACTCGAAAACCGTCATTGCGAGTCCGCCATAGGCGGACGCCACAGGCGGACGACGAAGCAATCTCCAACCCGTTGATCAGCATCAAACTGAGATTGCTTCATCCGCCTACGGCGGACTCGCAATGACAGCGGGTGGCGTCCAAGTACCTTTTTGAGACAGCCTCTTTTAGGGCTTGACTCCTTTCCTGCCGGCAGGTAGTTTCCGGCTGCAATTGGTCTTGCGCTGACTATGAGTCTATTTGGTTACATTAGAAATACCCTGAAGAGATATTTCCTGTCAGGGATCCTGGTAATAGTACCGCTGGTTGTTACCTATCTGGTGCTCCGTTTCCTGCTGACTTCGGTGGATGGCATCCTCTCGCCGCTGCTGATCAAGATTCTTGGCTATTCGATTCCCGGCCTGGGCATCCTGGTCTCGATTCTGATCATCCTGCTGGCCGGTATTCTTACCCGGGGAGTTATCGGCTCGCGCTTAGTCAGCTACTGGGAGAGGTTCCTGGCCGCCCTACCGCTGGTACGGACAATTTACTCGCCGGCCAAGCAGCTTCTTGTTTCCATCG
>JAGLUH010000168.1 GCA_023134875.1 Candidatus Zixiibacteriota bacterium | reverse complement strand
TTCGCCGCTGAGGCGGTCAGCCTGCGGCAATCGGGAGTCAAAGGGGAGTGGGTGGCGGTTTTCTTGCCTTCCACACCGACGCCCTTTACCGGTTTCGTGGTAATGGTGAACAAAAAAGATATTATTCCGACTGATATAACTATAGAGGAGGCGATCAAGTTCCTGGTTTCAGGAGGGATCGCCGTACCGGAGCAACTCATACCTGAGTCAGCAAGAGAGCAAGTAACGGCATGAGGTTGTCCAAACTTCTCACCGAGGAACTGGTGCTTGCCGGCATGGAGGCCGCCGACAAGGAGGAAGCTGTCGAAATCCTTCTCGATCTGATTGTGAGCCGCTATCCCCTTCTTGACCGCCAGAAGATCGCCGCCGCCATCGCCGAACGGGAACAGATCGAAAACACCGCCTATGGTCGTGGTTTCGCCTTTCCCCATGCCCGTACCGACGCAGTGGAACGGATGTATATCGCTCTGGGGGTTAATCGAACACCGTTGCGGGATCAGACCCCCGATGGCGTACCACTGCGGGTGATCTGCCTGATGCTGACGCCCTCCAGTATTTCGCAGCTTTACCTGCAATCGCTTTCCGCCTTCGCTCGTTTTGCCCGCAACAGGGACAATATCAGGCGATTGCTTGATACCCAAACGCCGACGGAGATCATCGATGCTGTATTTAAATCAGGAGTAAAAGTGGACAGGAATCTTCTCGTGCGCGACATTATGGTAGAAAAGGTCATTACCATTAGCCCCGATCGCACCCTGAAAGATGTCGCCAATCTGCTTTACAAGCATCGCATCGGCTCCCTGCCGGTTGTCGATGACGACGACAAGGTGGTCGGCATGATCTCCAATCGTGACCTGGTCAAGGCCGCCATGCCCGACTATAAGACACTGATCGAAAATGTCTCGATGTCGCCCGACGTGGAACCGTTTGACGAGTTCCTCAAGAACGAAGACCGAATCACCGTCGGCGAGATGATGGAGCCGGACCCGGCTACTACCACTGAAGACACCCTGGTGGTAGAACTGGCGGCGATGATGATTTTCAAAAACCTGCGCAGGGTGCCGGTTGTCCGCGACGACAAACTGGTCGGCATAGTGGTAACTTCCGACCTCGTCTCCAAGATCATCAGAGGCTGAGGGCCGGCTGCCCCTTTGCGCTTATGATCTGCGCATACCCTTGTGAGCTACTCATACCCTTCGGGCGCAGCCCGCTGCGCCCCCGCGAATTGAATTCAAGCTGTAGCTGTAGATCGAGTTCGTAGATCAGAAGTCCGGTACTTCCGACACTTCACGCGAAGCGAGGAACAGTGATTGCTTCGCTTCACTCGCAATGACGACCTTGACTGTTCATGTTCCCTTTTTATGCAGCACAAGAAGGTCTACTGCGCATAGAATATTTCTCCGCTTATGTTCGGCGAGTATTACTCTATTAGCGTCCCGTCTTGTCATTCACTATGCCTGATGGCTTTGCGTCGGCAATAAATAACGTAGCGCAGGCCGGCGGCGGCCAAGAAGGTCTCAACCGGTGTCGGCCCCTCGCCGGAACCGCCCCGCGCTTTGAGGATATCCATAGGTGACCTTCGTTCCCTCTTCGTTGGTCGCCACAAACTTGCTGCCCTCGATCCAATCAGCCTGCACACGTCGCATACTCTTTTCCTCCAAAAAGTACGCCGGATTTCAGTCGATAACCGCGACAGCTTCGATTTCAATATCAACATCAAGAGGCAGCCTGGCGACCTGGACCGCGGCGCGGGCTGGTGAATCCTTGCCAAAGTAACGTTGATAGACATCGTTCATCGCCTGGAAGTCATCCATATTCTTGAGATACACAGTTGTCTTGACCACTTCATCCAGGCTCGAACCGGCGGCAGTTACTACTGTTTTAAGGTTCTCAATCACCTGCTCGGTCTGGGCGGTAATATCACCCTCGATCAGTTTGCCGGTTACGGGATTGATAGGAATCTGGCCGGAACAGAAGATCAGCCTGCCGCTTTCCACCATAATTGCCTGTGAATAGGGACCGATAGCCCGGGGTGCCTTGTCTGTTGAGACACATTTTTTCGACATGTTCTTCCTCAATGATTAAAAGGGGAGTTGTTGTTACTTCACTCATACTCTGGGAAAGGAATATACCTCTACGGCGCCGCTGGGGCAAGGTTCAGTAGAAATTTTCGGGTCGGTCGGGTCCCATCAGGATCGTGAACTGCCTGAGAAGCTCGGGGTCGAGAGCTTTTTTCATGCCGTGCATAATCTTCAGGGCGGGATAGCTGTCCATAGCTTTCTGGTAGACCCGCCGCGTGGTCATAGCATCAAACACATCGCAGATCGCTACGATCCTGCCGTAGAGATGCTGGTTATTCTCGTTGGTGCCGTTCGGATACCCGGAACCGTCGATTCGCTCATGATGGCTGCTTACGGCGTAGTACGACTCCGAGGGGATCAGGTCGGTTTTGTGCAGAATATCGACGCCCCACTCCGGATGTCTCATGATAATATCGAACTCGGCGTGGTTGAGGGCAGTCGGCTTATTGAGAATCCGATTCGATACTTTACTCTTGCCGACATCGTGCAACAGCGCGCCGGTGCCGATTTCTGCCAATTCCTCGCGAGCGGTGATGCCAATTTGACGCGCCAAGGCAATTGCGAGTGCACTAACGTTAACAGAATGAGTGTAGGTATAGTAATCAAACGAAGTTATCTGCATTAGGTTCAGAAAGGCATGACGCCCCTGCAGGATGTAATGGAGCGTATTCTCCACCATATTCTGCGAACGGCGGATATTCTCGGAGTAAGCGGGGTTGCGGAGAACCTCTCTCGCCAGCGTCTTGGAGGTGTCATAGAGTATTTCCGCCTTCTTGTCCTCCGCAATCTGCGGGTCCTGCAGGACGTCGGGCAGGTTTTCCTCAATATATTTCTGGTAAACGTCCTTCGCCTCAAAGGGAACATAGACCTGATTGACCTTATTCTCGATCAGTTTCGCCTTGGTAGCCTCGGTGAAGGGCAGAGAGCTGGAACGATAGAGAATCAGATCCTTGCCGACATTTATATGGATATCAAAAACGAGTATCTTGTCGATCCGTAGAGTCTCCACCGGAATCGCCAGAAAAGCGGGGGCATTTTTGGTATTTGGCGTAGCAGAGGTAACCGGCATAAAAAAATCCCTTTCATAAAGATACATCGGCAGTTGAGGAATGAAGCTAAACAGAAAACCGGCTGCCGTGATCAGGCAGCCGGTTAACCGGAAGGGAGGGGCAAAAAAGATCGAGCGAGACGTTTACGACCCGTAGCTTTTTACCAGCATCATCACTGATTGCAGCGAGGTGCTGATATTGGACAATGCCTTGCTGTAACGCTTGAGCAACTCAGAGTACTGCCACCTCATAGCGAAGGCATTTTCGGGAAACTCAAAAAGGTCAAGGAGAAGTTTCTTGTATATTTCATCTATGTAACGAACAGCATAATAGGGGTACTCAGGCAATTCCACTTCGTCTATATCGCCCTTGGCGAGTCGGTCACGATAGGCTTCAACCCTCTCCAGCGCCACCGTGCCGAAGCACCAGGGAGTCATGACTACGCCAAAATTCTTCGACTCCGAGTAATAATCATAAACAGTCTTGAGCAACGTCATCAGAATTCCCCTTTTAGCGTAATAATAAGAACGCAGCTCCTGCTCTTCTTCGCCGGTCTGCTTGATCTTGGCCTTTAGATCGTTAAGCTCGGCAAGCGTGTTCTTCTCGACTCGTTTCAAAAACTGGTAATAGTCTTCAAAATAGACTTTTACATTCTCGCTCAGGGTATAGATGAAATAACCGCCCTCGTCCTGCTTGACGCGCGGTTCAATGTTATTCTTGAATCGCTTCTCTTCAAATCCTCTCTTTATCTCTGTACTAATCATTTTTACCTTCCTCCTTCGTCAGCGTGCATTCTGACTTATGCTGATGCAAAGGTTGTGCCGGACGTGTCTTTCTCGCCGACGAAACAAGAATCAACTTTATCATGTTAGATACGTAGGACTTAGGGAATTAATCTCTATCATCGAGGCCCTCTGTCTTTTGTAGAAATATGACCGCGATTGCAGTTTTGATAGCAGCAGTCTGCAGAGAAATTCACCTGTAATTCCATTGACACTCTTTGCCAATGCCGCTAAATTCAGGCAATGCAGGAGAAGCGTATAATCGGTATCGACTACGGCAGGAGAAGAATTGGCCTTTCCTGCTCTGACCGGTTGCGGTTGACCGCCCAGCCGTTGGCGACAATCAGGGTCAAGTCGACCGGTGAAATAGTGGGTAAAATCTGTACGGTTCTGGCTGATTACGAGGTGGAATTGCTGGTCATTGGGCGGCCGGGGTCTCTGTCGGGTGGTGGTGGACAGATGGCTGACGAGGTGTCCCGCTTCGCGGAACAGATGAAGAAACGGGGTTACCGTGTGGAGCTTGTCGACGAAAGATTCTCCTCACGGGAAGCGCAGAGCGTCCTGCGACTGGCAGGCAAGAGTGAGAAACAAATGCGCGGCAAGACAGATTCTATCGCCGCGCAACTGATTCTGCAAACCTGGCTTGATCGGCAGGGGAATCAGGTAGAGTGATAAGGAAATATACTGAAATGATTGTCTGGCTGCTCACCACTCTGGCGGTTTTTGCATTGGTGCCGTTGCTGCTTTTTGTCTATCTGGCTGATCGCCTGATGGAAAATGGCGATGATTAAGAAAATCACGCTGCTAATAGCGGCCCTGTTGCTGATCGCTGTAATAATCAGCTATATACTGGTGACCCAACCGATGGGCGAGGTTAGTCAGAGCTATACTGTCCGGGTGCAGCCGAATGATACGGCAACTGACCTGCGTGCCAAGCTGACCGCTGCCGGCGTAAGACTAAATCCCACCGTCTATTCCGCCCTCATGGTGCTGACTGGAACCGACAGGCGGATTCAGCCGGGTCGCTATCAACTGGCCGGCAGCCTGTCCCACTACGATCTTATTAACGTTTTTCAAGAGGGCAGGGTCGAAACCTGTCAGGTAACGATTCCGGAGGGTCTGTGCCTCTGGGAGATTGCCGCAATTCTGGTGCGAGAGGCGGAAGTCGATTCGAGCCGATTGGCGCAGATCCTTACTGATTCCGCTTTCTTCGCCTCATTCGGGATTTCCGCATCCGGCTTCGAGGGTTTTCTCTTTCCGGAAACCTATACCTTTTTCGCGGAAGACTCGCCGGAAAATGTCATCAACACCATGATAAATATGTTCAAATCGGTCTTCGATGAGGAAAAGAAGCAAAAAGCTGAGGAGCTTGGTTTTACTCTTAACGAACTGGTTACCCTGGCCTCGCTGATAGAAGCGGAGGCGACAACCGACTCTGAAAGAGAACTAATTTCCTCAGTATTTCATAATCGTTTGCACCAGGGCTGGAAACTGCAATGTGATCCTACGGTGATATATGCGATGGGTGGCCTTGAGCGACCTCTTTGGAAACGTGATCTCGACTACGATTCCCCTTACAATACCTATCTTCATTATGGGTTGCCACCGGGGCCGATCTGTTCGCCAGGACGCGCTGCTCTTGAGGCTGCGCTCTATCCCGCCGACACCCGTTACTTCTATTTTGTCGCCGACGGTCAGGGCGGGCATATTTTCTCGGAGACATTTCGCGAGCATAGTCGGGCGATCAAGCAGGTCAAGCGGCAAAGGAAAACCGATGGCTAAGATAACTGTGCAATTATTGCACACGGAAATGAGCCGGTATCGGATTGACAGACCGGAAAGAGTGTAGTTTTGAATCTGCCCAATTCCCTGACACTGTTACGCATCGCTCTGGCGCCGATATTTATGGCCCTCTTTGTCATTGAAAATATCTGGACACGTCTGGCGGCGCTGATAATCTTTATTATCGCTGCCCTGACTGATCTCTATGACGGCTATTATGCTCGCAAATATGGTATCTCAACGAGCTTCGGCAAGTTCATGGACCCACTGGCGGATAAAATCCTGACCTCGGTTGCTTTTGTGTCGTTTGCCACCCTCGGCTATGTGCAGACCTGGATGGTACTGGCGATTATTGTCCGGGAGTTTCTTATCACCGGCTTGCGCTCCCTGGCCGCCTATAAGGGGGTATTGATTACACCGACTCGCATGGCCAGGCTGAAAACGTTCCTGCAGATGATGGCGATAGCGGTGATATTGGTTTTTGTTAACCTCAAGACCTTTCTTCCTCCCGCCGGTATTGACTTGGAAATGTTCCACTCGCCGGTGACGATGGAAGTTTTTTACTGGTTGATGATGGTGGTTGTAATCGCGACTGTTGGTACTGGAGTTGACTACGTGGTGAAAAACTTTTATCTTCTCAGGAACTTGTAGATAGCGACGAATGAAAGACTTTACCATAAAAGCGGTCGCGTCGGGCCTGGGTACGGGTTATGCTCCGATATTTCCGGGTACCTGGGGGACGCTGCCCGGTGTGCTGTTAGCGTGGCTGCTGTTCGATTGGGGGTGGGAGGTTCAGGTTGGTTTGACGCTGGCGGCGCTGGTTATTGGTGTCTGGTCAGCCACCAGGGCGGAAAGCTACTATGGGATTGACAATAAAAAGATCGTCATCGACGAGATCGGTGGCATCCTGGTCGCTTACGTCCTGGTGCCGCATGTTTGGCAATACTACCTTATTGGTTTTATCATTTTTCGCATTCTCGATATCTGGAAACCATACCCCGCCGCCAACTGGGAAGCGTTTCCCGGCGGCTGGGGAACGGTGGCCGATGATTTCGCGGTGGGGGTTTACACGAATGTGTTATTACAGATGATCGCCCTCTTTGGTTTCTGGTTATGAAAGCTGAGATCATCACTATCGGCGAGGAGATTCTCTCCGGTCAGACAATCGACACCAACTCCGCCTACATCGGCGGTCGGCTGGCTGATATCGGTATTGAGGTTGTCTGGAAGACCAGCATCGGTGACCGCCTGGAGGATATCAAGACGGCAATCCGGTCTGCCTGGCAGCGTTCCCAGGTTACGATTGTCACTGGTGGTCTGGGACCGACTGCTGATGATATTACCAAGAAAGCGATTTGCGTTGCCTTTGAGCGTAAATTGGTGTTCCACGACGAAATCCTGCAGGAAATCGAGACACGATACCGGCAGCGTGGCACCAAGATGCCGGCGCTGGTGCAAAACCAGGCATTGCAACCGCAGGGAGCGGAGTTTATCGCCAACAAGATCGGTTCGGCAGTCGGTATTCTCTTTCGTGAGAACGACCGTTACCTTGTCTCCCTCCCTGGCGTTCCTGCTGAGATGAAATCGATGCTGGATAACGGTGTGATACCGCAACTGGAGAAGCTTCGCCGGCACGATTATATCGAGGTCAGGAAAATTAGAACAATCGGCATCATGGAAGCGACCATCGCCGAAATGGTTGGTGATCTCCAGCCTGACAGTGAAAATCTACGGCTCGCTTACCTGCCCAGTTATCGCGGCGTCGATTTGCGGATTACCGGAAAATATGCGGACGCCGCCCTTGCCCGCAGAGAGGTGGAGCGGTTGACGGCGGCAATCATCAACCGGCTGGGGGAGCATGTTTTCACCCAGGGTGAGGAATCGCTGACTGAGGTGGTAAACGGTCTGTTGATTCTTAGGCGCCAGACTGTGGCTACCGCAGAATCGTGTACCGGCGGGCTGATGGCTAAGATGATCACCGATATTTCCGGCAGCTCCGGCAGCTTCGTCGGCTCGGTGATCGCCTATGCCAATGAGGTCAAGCGTAAAATCCTGAAAGTTCCGGTGAGTTTGCTGGATTCTGTTGGTGCGGTCAGTCCCGAAGTGGCTGAGGCAATGGCTGCTGGCGTGAAGAAACTGACCGGCGCCGATTTTGGTCTCAGCACTACCGGGATTGCCGGCCCTACCGGCGGTACGGCAGAGAAGCCGGTCGGCCTGGTCTATATCGGTCTGGCAGATAGTAATGGAACTACCGTTCGCAAACTCAATTTGTCCGGCACCAGAGAGCGTATCCGGGAGGCTGCCTGCTATACGGCCCTCGACATGCTGCGCCGCCGTCTCATGGGAGGAACCTGATGCGACTCTTTTTCGCGGTGAAGCTTCCGGAAGATCTAAAATCCGCTCTTGGTGATTTTATCATGCCTTTTCGAGGCCTGCCAGCTCGGGTAAAGTGGGTGGAACCGCGCAATATGCATCTCACTCTGAAGTTCCTGGGGGAGACTGACCGCGAACAGCTCGATGAACTGAAGGCGGCGGCAACCGAGGCCGCCGGTGGCGCGAGTCCTTTTGAGTTGAATATCTATGGAAGCGGCGCCTTTCCCAATCTAAGAAGGCCTCGGGTTTTCTGGGTTGGTATTGATGATCTCCAAAAAGGGTTGCAAAATCTGCAGAAAACCCTTGATTACAACCTGGGGCAAATTGGTTTTGAAACCGAGAGCAAGAAGTTCTCTCCTCACTTAACTCTGGGTCGTGTGAAGGAGCGAGGGGAGATTGGGCAGCTTGGGGAGGCATTCTCGCGGGCGGTATTTCCTCCGGTGAAGGTGGCCGTTTCTGAGTTCTTCCTGATAGAATCGAAGTTGAGACCGACCGGACCTGTCTACACCGATTTGATCCGTTTCCCGCTTTAAGAAAGGAACTATGTTATGGCAGATGCAGAGGGTAAACAGAAGGCGCTTGATGCGGCGCTGGCACAGATTGAAAAACAATTCGGTAAAGGTTCGGTTATGAGACTGGGGGCGGTGATTCTCCCGGGAGGAATTCCGGTGATTTCCACCGGATCGCTCTCTCTCGATATCGCCCTGGGAACGGGAGGAATTCCGCGCGGCCGGGTGACCGAGGTTTTCGGGCCGGAATCATCGGGCAAAACCACTCTTGCCCTGCACATAATCGCAGAGGCGCAGAAAGCGGGTGGGATTGCCGCTTTTGTTGATGCCGAGCATGCGCTTGATGCCAGTTACGCCAAGGCGCTCGGTGTCGATATCGATAACCTCCTGATCAGCCAGCCTGATACCGGCGAGCAGGCATTGCAGATAACCGAGACTTTAGTTCGGTCGGGAGCGATTGATTGTATTGTCATTGATTCAGTTGCCGCCCTAGTGCCGCGCGCCGAGATTGACGGCGATATGGGCGATTCCCACATGGGCTTACAGGCACGGTTGATGTCGCAGGCGTTGCGCAAACTGACCGGAACGGTCTCTAAGTCCAGGACGAGCGTGATTTTTATCAACCAGATCAGGATGAGGATCGGCGTGATGTTCGGTAACCCGGAAACCACCACCGGTGGCAAAGCCTTGAAGTTCTATTCCTCGGTAAGGCTTGATATCAGGAAAATTGCCACGTTGAAGGATGCTCAACAAGCATATGGCATTCGCGTGCGTGTCCGCGTGGTCAAGAACAAGGTCGCTCCCCCCTTCA
>JAGLUH010000167.1 GCA_023134875.1 Candidatus Zixiibacteriota bacterium | reverse complement strand
AAGCATGGCTTGCGCAGTCCAAACTGAATAAAGATGGCAGGTGTCTAAGGAGGCAAAAGTGAAAAGCAAGGTTTTGCTCACAGCTATGTTGGTGCTCTCGGTTCTGCTATCCAGCAGCAGCGCCCAGGTGAGCAATGTAGATTGGGATCTGGAGGAGGTCTACGAACATTTCGCCGGTGTCTCTCTGGCGGAGGCAGTGCTGTATAAGCTTTACCCGCAGCGTGCTGCCACTGTCGGCGGCGGGAATGTCTATGTTCAGTTCAACGGCGGCGGGATCGACAATCGTCTATACAGTGGCAGAAAGAACACATTAGAGATTTTGGTTACTAATGACGCTCCGCTCGGCGGGTTGAGCCTGGGGTTCGAGTTCACCTGCACTGCAGGCTCAGGTTCCTTTAGCTGGGTGGAAGGCTATGGAGACGCGGATTCACTTGGCATTGTCAAATTGCATAATGAGGTAGTGCCTCCGTGGACTACATTTGTCACCACAACTCAAGCCCCGAATTCCATTTTGATAGGCGGCGCAGACTTTTCCGCTGTTAATCCCTTACCTGTACATAATTTACTGACGCTGTTATACTCGATGCAGATCGAGATACCTGCCGGCACACCAGACAAGGTTAACGGCTTCTCTGTTGATAATATCTTCTTCCCGCCGGCTGGAGACTGGATTTTCACAGATGCTTCTGGTGGCTACGCGCCTAATTTCCAGGGCAATCCGAATACCAGTGGTGGAAATCCCGACGCACCACCGGTTTGCTTTGATATCGTCGAGAAAACCTGCTATCCGTCAGGCTCCAGAACGAAAGGTTTTACTGTTAAGATTCCCAGACCGGACCGGCCACGAGTTGTGGCAGATTACGATAATCATCCAGCGGTGAGAAAGGATGGGGACGGTAATGTGATTTTGATGGTTTACATAGATTTTGAAGGCAACGATGCTGATCTGGAAGCGCTTGGCCTTAATTTAGGTCCATTCAAGCTTGGCGGGAATACGATAGCCACAGAATTCCCTTTAAGTCTCCTACCGAAAGTCTGCATGGTGAAGGGGGTCAAGCGGATTCTAAGTCCAGGCAGACTAGAAATCAAATTAAACTACAGTACTCAGGACATCGACGGTCATTATGTTACCACTCAGCAGCAGCACGTAACCGGTGAAGGCGCTATCATCGGGATTGTCGATGGCGGAGTCGACTGGCTCCCGACGGTGTCGTACAATGGTACCTTAAGCACGTGCCGGTGGGCAGGAAAAGAGTGAACAATTCCTTTCTGATTGCGTAGATTGAAGTAATGCTGTGTTAGACAGGGTAGATTTCTATAATTTATCGAGACTATGAACGACAGATACCTTACTGCTATCATTGAAGAGATTACATGAACCAATCATATACAACTTTCCCAAGGAGAGTCTGATGAGACGTACACTACTATTTCTGCTAACTCTGCTGGTGGCTTCGAGTCTGCTGGCTGATGGGGCTTTCGCCAAACGTTACTGGCACAAGAAGGGGGCGACTAAGAAAAAGTCAGAAGAGACCAAGCCGGCGGACAAGAAGAAAGAGAAGCCTTTTGCCGAAGTAATCAAGGACTATGAAAAGATCGTCGGTCTGTTTGATTTCTATGTTGACTCCACTGAGAACAAGGTCTATATGGCAATCAAACCGGATCAGTTCGATAAGCTCTACCTGGCCAACATTACCCGTTCCGCGGGTGACGGCACCTACTTTGATGCCGGCGCTCAGGCCGGATCATTTCCTTTCATGCTGAAGCGGGTTGGCAAGCAGATTCAATTTCTCGTAGTTAATCTGCTCTTTCGCGTTGATTCCACTTCGACATTGTTGTCTGCTTTACAGCGGTCAATCTCGCACTCCCTGTTTGGCAGTACCAAGATTGCCTCCAAGCCGGATAGCACCGGCACAATCCTGATTGATCCTGCCGGTATTCTGGTCACCGACCTCCCCAATGTCGGTCATTACCTGGGAACAAAGGCGAAAACCGGTCTCAGCTTCGACAAAGACAACAGCTATTTTGGTACTATCAAGTCGTTCCCGGAGAATTCGGAAATTGATGTCAAACTCCACTACAAAACCAACAAGCCATTTAGCTCGGTAACCACCGGCAGTCCCTATAGCATGTTCCTGACCTATCACTATTCCCTTTCCACGATTCCGGAGACCGATTACCGCCCGCGCCTGGCGGATGATCGCATTGGTTATTTTATGACTCAGTATCAGGACTACACCGACCTGACCATGGAGACCCCCTACGTCCGTTTCATCAACCGCTGGAACCTAAAGAAGAAGGACCCATCGGCGGCTGTCAGTGAACCGGTGGAACCGATTGTCTACTGGGTGGAAAACACGGTTCCGGAGGAGTTTCGTGAGGCTGTCGCTCAGGGAATCGAGTGGTGGCAGCCTGCCTTTGAAAAGGCCGGTTTCAAGAATGCGATTATCGCCAGGCAGATGCCCGACAGCGTCGATTGGGACCCCGCCGATGTACGCTACAATGTGGTGCGCTGGGTGGTAAGGCCGGGAGTCGCCTATGCGGTCGGGCCGTCGCGCGCCAATCCTTTCACCGGTGAGATTTACGATGCGGACATTCGAATCATGGCCGATTTCATCCGCCACATGTATAACTATGCTGAGCGTTATGTCGAACCACTGGCCGCTGGTCTAACGCCGGAATCAGAAAACTGGTGGTTGCCGGAGGATAACTTCGACTACCCGGCGGGACAGTGGCAGCCTCTCTGTACCCACGGTATGGAGATGGCTCGCCACGCGGCCGAGGCGCTGGCGCTAGCGGGGGCAAGGGCTGGACTGATGGATAAGCCGGAGCTGACCAAGAAGTTTGTGCACCAGTACATAGTTGAACTGGTCTGCCATGAAGTGGGGCATACGCTCGGCCTGCGGCATAATTTCAAGGCCTCCACTATCTATACACGGGAGCAGCGCTGCGATCCCGCTTTCACCGCCAGGCATTCCGTTCATGGCTCCTGCATGGAGTATGCGCCGGCGAATATCGCTCCCGAAGGATTTGAGCAGGCCGATTTCTTTATGACGATTCCGGGGCCGTATGATTTCTGGGCGATTGAATACGGCTACAAACCGGTCGAAGCCACGGACTTCTGGCAAGAGAGAGATGAATTAGAGCAGATCGCCTCCCGCGGCGGCTCTGATCCTTACCTGATTTATGCTACTGATGAGGATTGCTTCGGCAACTCACCGCGTGCTATCGATCCCTACACGGCTTTATGGGACCTCGGCGCCGATCCGTTTGAGTATTGGACTGATCGAATCGATATGTCGCGTGAACTGTGGGCCAAGGTGGAGTCACAGTTTGAAAAGCCGGGCGCAAACTACAAAAAACTGCGCAACGTTTTCCGTTACGGTTGGGGTGGTTTTATCTCCGGTGGAACGCATATGGCTCGCTTTTTGGGCGGGATTGAGCACAACCGCAACCATGTCGGCGACGGCAAAGTG
>JAGLUH010000166.1 GCA_023134875.1 Candidatus Zixiibacteriota bacterium | reverse complement strand
GCCCAGATCGGCTCGTAGGCAATGACCACCTGCGCGAAACCGTCAAGCTCGATCTCGTCAAAAGCGCCCAGAACCTGGGTGCGGATGACATTCTCGGTCTCGCCGGCTCCTCTCTGATCGAGAGTTTCGCCCACGCAGACTATCGCTGTCAAGCCCACCGCCAGCGCTTTTTTCAGTTTGGCGTTGACGGTCATATCGGTCTCGAAAAAGTACTGACGCCTTTCCGAGTGTCCTAATATAACATAAGAGCAACCCAACGTCAACAGCATTTTGCCGCTGATTTCGCCGGTGTAAGCGCCGGAATCCTCCCAGTGCATATTTTGAGCCCCAACCCTGATAGCGCTTCCCTGGGCCGCCGTTACCGTGGCTTCCATTGAGGTAAACGGAGGGCAGATAACAACCTCGACTGTTTCACTATTGTCCAGACCCGCCCTGATGCCCTCGATCAGCGCAACGGCGTCTTCCGGAGTGGTATTCATTTTCCAGTTGCCGGCAACCAGTTTTTTTCTCATCGTCAGATATCCCTTATTTATCGGTCAGAACCGCCACGCCGGGCAGCAATGCCAGTAACGCTTTTTGGAGTCAGGTGGAACCCCTTATTATGCCTTATTTCACTATAAGCACGAATATGAATAACACTACAGCAACAAACATGCATATTGTTTGGCATGTAAGAAGACCCCAGGTTGATCTTCCAAGATCATTTGATTTTTGCCTAATTTTCGTGAACTTATCTTGCCGGCAATCGTGATCGTCCAAATCCCCTTTAGTTATTTCGTAATTCTGATATTTCCGCCATACACCACATAGACTTTTGATTGATCGCCAAAACTTGGTTTGCGATAGCCTTTCTTCTTTTAGCTTGATTCCTTTCTTTATTAATCGCTTTCTTGTGAGAACAATATTAGAAGTTAAGCGCAGGTCGTATAACCTTGATAACGACAAAAGAAACCCTGAAAATATTGATACCCCAACGGAAAGAATGCCAGCGAAGAACAGAAACACCTTCCAATCAATGATTATTTCTGTATAAACACTATCTCGCTCAGCCCAGAAATAGGCAATTAACGCAATGCCAAGAGTAAGCATTAGGTTATTATGAAAAGATAGTTGAGAAATCCTCTTGTCTGTCCAAAAACGATATCGTTCCTGATACTCTTGAATACTATCCATCTCGTCGTGATTGGGTTCTTTGCTCATGTTTCTAATTGCTATATCCCTTATTTATCGGTCAGAGCCGCGACGCCAGGCAGAGTCTTGCCCTCAAGGAATTCGAGGGAAGCGCCACCGCCGGTGGAGATATGGGAGAATCTTTCCTGCAAGCCACTCTGTCGCACCGCGGCGGCACTGTCACCGCCACCGACAATCGTGACCGCGCCCGCGTCAGACAGCGCCGCCAGCACCCTGGCCATCTGCGTCGTACCGGCGGCGAACTGCGCCACCTCAAAAACACCCATTGGGCCGTTCCACACTACCGTCCTGCTGCCCGCCAATTCACGGCGGAATAACTCAATCGTGTCCGGGCCGATGTCCAGACCTTTCCAGCCGGCGGGTATCTTGTCAGCCGGATAGACGTTTGTGGCAGCATCAGCAGTAACCTCAGCCGCACAAACGGCGTCAGTGGGCAGAATCAGCTTGACGTTCTTCTCTACTGACATCTTGAGCAAATCAGCCGCCAGTTCAACCTTGTCAGCCTCCAGCAGCGAGTCGCCGATTTCGCCATCCTGAGACTTGATGAAAGTGAAAGCCATCGCGCCGCCGATGAGAATCTTGTCGACGACCTTCATGAGGTTATTGATCACGTCGATCTTACCGGAAACCTTGGCGCCACCCAGCAAAGCGACAAAAGGCTTGGTTGGCTGCTGCAACGCGTCGCCGAGGTATTTCAGTTCCTTTTCCATCAGATAGCCGGCGACGGCCTGATCGAAGTACTTCGTTACCCCCTCAGTTGAGGCATGTGCTCGATGCGCCGATCCGAAAGCATCGTTGACATACAGGTCGCCCAGAGCCGCCAACTGCCGCGCGAATTGAGGCTCGTTGTTGGTTTCCTCCTTATGGAAGCGCAGGTTCTCCAGCAGGAGCACTTCACCGTCAGCCAGAGATGCCGCCGCCTTTTCCGCGATGGCGCCGATACAATCTTCGACGAAGAGAACCTTGCCGCCGATCAGCTTCTCCAGAACCGGCACTACCGGCCTCAGACTCATCTCCGGCACGATCTTCCCCTTGGGACGGCCAAGATGGGACATCAGGAGCAAACGACCACCGGCAGCGATGATCTTCCTGATGGTGGGCAGCGCCGCCTCGATACGCAGGGTATCGCTCACCGCGCCATCCTTGAGGGGAACATTGAAATCGACACGCATCAGGACGCGGCGACCGCTGAGTTTGACATCGTCAACAGTCAGCTTGTTCATCTCAGATCATCCGCTCCAGCATATCAACCATACGACAGGAGAAACCCCATTCATTGTCATACCAGCTAAAGACCTTGATGAAGTTGCCGTTGGCCTGGGTCATCAGTGAGTCGAGAATTGAGGAATGGGGGTTGCCAACGATGTCTATAGAAACAACCGGCTCCTCGCAGTATTCCAGGAAACCCTTCATGGCGCCGTCGGCCGCAGCCTTCATAGCGGCATTGACATCATCCCTGGTTACCTCTTTTTCGAGCATCACCGCCAGATCAATCAGGGAGCCATCCGGCGTCGGTACCCTGATGGCACAGCCGTCGAATCGGCCTTTCATTGCCGGAACCACGTCGGCAATCGCCTTGGCGGCGCCGGTAGTGGTGGGAATCATCGACATCGCCGCCGCCCGCGCCCGTCTCAGGTCCGTATGGGGCAGATCAAGAATACGCTGATCGTTGGTGTAGGAGTGGATCGTGGTCATGAAGCCCTTGGCGATCCCGAAAGCGTCATGGAGCACCTTCACCACCGGCGCCAGACAGTTGGTAGTGCAGGAACCGATCGATATGATATGATGTTTGGCGGCGTCATAGTTCTCGCAGTTGACGCCGAGCACGAAAGTGCCATCCGGCTGCTTGGCGGGAGCGGAGATCAATACCTTCCTGGCACCCGCGGCGATATGTTTACCGGCGCTGTCACGGTCGCGAAAAAGACCGGTCGATTCCGCCACGATCTCGGCACCGGTCGCAGCATGGCCAAGATTGGCGGGGTCGCGCTCCGCGGTGATCTTAATCGTCTTGCCGTTGATCACCAGGTTATCGCCCGAAATCTCCACATCACCGGCAAACTTGCCATGTATCGAATCATACTTGAACAGATGCGCCAGCGTTTCCGGATTAGTGATGTCGTTGATCGAAACGAAGTCCAGCTTGTCGCCGACAATTCCCCGACGCACAACTAAGCGTCCGATTCTGCCGAAACCGTTGATAGCAACCTTTATCGCCATCTCTCTCTCCTTTAGATTATTCGCCCAGTACCAGGTAGCCGATGCCAACCGATACCTGCCAGCCGGAATAATCCCTTATTCCGGCAATATCCCCACTAAACTCTATTCTAATGTACTTCACCATCAGATCAAGGCGCACGGTCGACGAGAGCGACACTAAGGCGCCGCCCCCCAGCCACCAGTTCCAGTCGGTTTCCGTTTTCAGAACGCCGTCAGTCCAGGCGTCATAGTAGCGGTCATAATAAAGTTGAGAAATCGACTCGGAACCGATAATCAGGGCGCCACCGCCCTCAAGGAAGGGCGACATACCAGCCACCAGTTGACCGGTGAACGGTTCCAGCTTGACGCCGATCTGAATCGGGTAGATGCCCGCCGAACCGATAAAGGTGCGCTGACCGACGGCATCCTGTGTTCCCTGGACACTGATATCGCCCTTGGAATAGCTGCCCAGATTCACCACCAGCGCTGCCTGCGGCAGGATGAAGTAACCGAAAAACCCCTCGTAACAGAGATTTCTCTTGTTGCCAAACAGCCTCACCGAGGTGTTCTTATTCTCCAACTCGTTGACGGAGTTTGAGAAAATCCCGATTCGGGCACCCAACTCGATGGTGCCGGCGGGCTGCGCCGCCGTCAGCATCGACGAGAGCAGCAGGAGCAGCAGCAGGGTATGGATTGATTTGTTAGCCAAAAAGGTCCTCAGCCATGTTGATTAGTTCATTATCCACCTTCTTGGTCTGGTAGACCGCTTCCGCCAGGGGCACCGAGATCACCTCATTGCCCCGCAAGGCGACCATCCTGCCGAACTGGCCTTCATGAATGAGGTCGACCGCCTTGGAACCGTAACGGGTAGCCAGCATCCGGTCAAAGGCGGTGGGACTGCCGCCCCGCTGGATGTGACCAAGTATCACGGCGCGCGATTCGAAACCGGTGCGTTTCTCAAGCTCATCGGCCAGCAGAATGCCTATACCGCCCAACCGAACATGTCCGAACTGATCAACGCCCATCTCCTGAACCACCAGTGATCCATCGGTATCTTCAGTCTTATCAAATGATATCTTAGCGCCCTCAGCAACAACCACCACTGAAAACGTCTTGCCTCGTTGGTGACGCTTTGTGATAACCTTGCAGATTTTATCAATGTCAACCGGACGCTCCGGAATCAGAATTGCATCAGCACCGCCGGAAACGCCGGCGTAGAGGGCGATCCAGCCGGTGTGCCGACCCATCACTTCAACCACCAGAATTCGATTGTGCGACTCGGCGGTGGTGTGCACGCGATCGATCGCTTCCATGGCGATATTGACAGCGGTATCAAAGCCAAAAGTCAGGTCGGTGCCGGAGAGATCGTTGTCGATAGTCTTGGGGACACCGATCAGTTTCACTCCCTTATGCACCAATTTTTCCGCGACACCCAGCGTATCCTCACCGCCAATCGCCACCAACGCATCTATCTGCAGTTTTTTGATATTCTCAATGACATCAGTCGGGCCGTCCTCTTCTTTGAAGGGATTGGTGCGTGAAGTTTTCAAAATAGTGCCGCCGATCCGTAAGATACCGCCGACATCTTTCAGCTCTAATGGCTGTATTTTCGGTTCGCCCATCAGGCCACGCCAGCCTTCACGAATACCAAGTATATCCCAGCCATACTTGACACCACCCCGACGGACAATCACCCGTATAACTGCATTAAGGCCGGGACAATCACCCCCGCCGGTCAGTATGCCGATTCGCAACAGTTACCTCCCTACTTGAGTATACACAACGCTTTCTGATTCTATCGGCATTCTTATTAAATCTCAGTACAAGGTCTGCAACTCGACTACCTTAGTGTCAACGACATCCTCGGAAACTACCTCTATCTTAACAACGGTTCCAC
>JAGLUH010000165.1 GCA_023134875.1 Candidatus Zixiibacteriota bacterium | reverse complement strand
GATCGTATCCACCGGCCAGCAGTGGCCATGCCCAGTCTGCTGCGTTAGCCCACGCCATACCGTGGGATGCGGCGGGACGCCGGACTAGAACGTAAGTTCTACTGGCGTCACCGAGGGATTTCTGTGTCTATTCGATTGGTAAGGTGCAATTGAACTGTCGAAAACAGGCTTAGGGTTCATAAAAGAATAGTTTCCCGCACTTGTGGTATAATCGAGCAATCTCCAAACAAGGATGTTGCTCAATGACAACGAAAGCAGGATTGACAATTCACCAGTGTGAGTGCGATATTTGTAAAGCCGGAACCGATCCTGAGACTGCTCAACATCACCGTCAAATGAACTTGTTACTGAGCCGTCTGAATGAGCCACAGCGTCGCTGGTATGCGGGACTCCTCTCACAGAAACCAGGGAGCCCAAGTGATCGCCAACTTTCGCTCATCACCGGGCTGGATGAGAAAACCATCCGGTGTGGACGAAACGAACTTGAGGCCGGATTGGTCGATTTGCCGCTTGACCGACAACGTCGTGAAGGCGGCGGACGTCCTCCTGCCGAAAAAAAGATCCCGAGATAGAGACGGTATTGTTGGACATCGTGTCGCCTCACACTGCAGGCGATCCGATGAGTGACCGAAAGTGGCTCAACTGTCGTTTGGTTGATATTGAAGAGCATCTTGATGAGCGAGGCCACGGAATAAGTCAACCGGTGATCAGTCGGCTGCTCAAGAAGCACGACTACCGCCTGCGAGCCAACGTGAAAGAGCAGGCAAGCAAGCAACACCCTGACCGAGATCGTCAATTTGAGCATATTCGTGAACAACGAGCCAAACATCAATCTGCTGGACATCCTACCCTCAGTGCCGATACCAAGAAGAAGGAGTTGGTGGGCAATTTCAAGAACTCAGGTCAGATCTGGTGTCAAACGCCAGAGATAGTCAACGTCCATGATTTCCGAAGCGATGCGGTTGGTCGTGCTGTACCCTACGGGATTTATGACCAGCAAAACAATCGTGGCACGATCTGCGTCGGTCAATCAGCAGACACGCCTACCTTTGCGGTCGACAATATTGCCCGCTGGTGCCAAACTGAACGGCTGGAACACTTCCCAGACGCCACTCGTTTGATGATCGAAGTCGATAGTGGTGGTAGCAATAGCTATCGTTCTCGAGTGTGGAAACGGGATCTTCAGGAAAAAGTGGCTGATCAATTTGGTCTGACCATTACTGTCTGCCATTACCCAACTGGAGCTTCCAAATGGAATCCAATTGAGCACCGCCTGTTTAGCGAAATCAGCAAGACTTGGGCCGGTTGTCCCTTACGTTCCTTCGATGATGTTCTACATTACATGCGTGACACCAAGACCCAAACTGGCCTGACCGTGCAAGCTCATCTAGTGACTGAAACGTATGAGACAGGTGTTAAGGTACCTGACAAAGAAATGGATGCTCTCAACATCCAATTCCATGATGTGTGCCCGCAATGGAACTACACTATTCGTCCTCGATCAAATCCGAACCCTGCTTGATCAATGCGGGAAGTTATATTTTTACGGACCCTTTGTTTATATTTATAGAGGTGAAGAGCAAAGTGATCTTCCTATCAGTAACACTGTACAGGAAGACCACCGATTTGATTTGACGCAAAGTACTGGGATTTTCCCTTCATGGACGTTAG
>JAGLUH010000164.1 GCA_023134875.1 Candidatus Zixiibacteriota bacterium | reverse complement strand
GGCATCATGGACGAAGAGTCCAGCCTGCTGGTCAGGAAACTCTTCTTGCCGGCGGAGAAGCTGCTGGAGAGCAAACCGTATTTGGGATTTGCCTATACTATGCCCGACGAGGATCGGGTCCTGCGACACCAACCGCTGGTCATGAATTACGAAGGATACTACTACCCCTCGCTTTCACTGATGGCGGCGGCGATGTACCTCGGTGTGCCGCCCGACCAGATAAAAGTAGTGGAGAATGAAACAATCCTCCTGGGTGGCCGGAGAAATATCCCTATCGGGAACAAGAGCAAATACTTCTTATCGTTCGCCAAAGGAAACGCCTTTACCACCTATTCTGCGGCTGACATTCTCGGTGAAGATTTTCACTACGCCCATTTGAAAGGCAAACTCATTCTGGTAGGAGTGAATGATTTTGCCTATCAAGAAACATTCGACACGCCGGTGCAAAGCGAAATGCCTAAGCTGGCCATCAAGGCCACCGTCATTGAAAACATCATCAACGAAAATTTCCTGCTTCCCAAAAATGACCAGCCGCTTCTGATCATACTGATCTTGTTCGTGATCGGCGGCTTGTGTGCTTTTGCCCTGCCGCAGGTTTCGTTGCTCCACCGCATGATTATCCTTTGCGTCGGTTTTATCATTCTGGCGAATGTAAACTACTTCCTGTTCAGCTCCTTCCGGGTAATCCCGGAGACAATCTATATTGCCCTGGAGCTGGTCCTGTTCATGTTTGCTTCGCCCTTACTTGATTTGCGGCTTTTTGGCGCGGAAGTTCAAACCGGGCGAGAGAAGAAGAAGCTGCCCAAATTTGAATTCGGGCCATCTCTAACGTCTCAGGAACAATCTGTTCCCGTCCGGGAGATAAGATCATCTGAGCATGACCCCGAAAACCAACAGACAACAACCTTCGACAGCGGTAAACAATATGTCGAAGACCACCAGGCGATCAGCCTCGACGAAGAGGCCAGCGCTACCACCGCCACCCCGGATGCCGGCAGCGGCGAAGTGGAAAAGACGTCGGTGGTTGAGACCGAGCTGTCCTCGTCCCAGCCTGAAATCATCGCCCCCATCGACCATGGTTCGGCCGAGCCGCCCAAGCCGGGCGGATCAGAAGGCATAAAAATCACCGAGGAAAGCCAGCCGGTTAAGAGGTCCCAAGAGCAGGCTGACATAAAACATCTGGGACGGTACCAGATTACCGGTACGCTTGGCAAAGGCGCTATGGGGCTGGTATACAAGGGGGTTGATCCAGCCATAAACCGCCCGGTCGCCTTGAAGACGATTCGCCTCGATTTTGTCAGCGATCCTCAGGAGGAAGCCGAACTCAGGGAGCGCCTCCACCGCGAGGCTCAGGCAGCCGGAAAACTGTCCCATCCCAATATCGTCACGATCTATGACGTCGGGTCCGAAGGACACCTCCAGTACATCGCCATGGAGTGTCTTGAGGGGCAGACGCTGGAGGATCTGATCAAGAAGAAGGTAAAGTTCAACTACAAGATCATTGCGCAGATCATCATTCAGATCTGCAACGCGTTAGAGTATGCTCACGATAAGGGCATTGTCCACCGTGACATAAAACCGGCGAATGTAATGGTTCTAAAGGACTATCGCGTCAAAGTGATGGATTACGGCATCGCCCGCGTCGATTCCAGTTCGATGACCAAGACCGGTATCGCTATGGGAACTCCCAACTACATTTCGCCGGAACAGCTCAAGGGGTTACCCACTGACCGTCGCGCCGATTTGTTCTCGCTCGGGATTGTCATGTACGAGATGCTGTTGGGACGGCGGCCCTTCAAAGGTGAGAACATCACTTCTCTGATATACTCCATCATAAACGTCGAGCCGGACAAGCCATCCAACGTCAACCCGCAGATACCGCTTCTTTTCGATCATATCATAATGAAAACCCTCAAGAAGGACCCCAACGAACGCTATCAGAGGGCA
>JAGLUH010000163.1 GCA_023134875.1 Candidatus Zixiibacteriota bacterium | reverse complement strand
CAGCCAGCACACCGGAGCGCGTAAGAAAGGTGCCGTAGATTACCAGCAGGAAGCAGGAGAGCGCCAACAGTAAATTGGTGCGTCGCAGGATGCCGCGTTTCAGTTCAATCACCAGACCATGTATCAAGGCGACGCTTAATACCCAGGGAATGAGGGAGGCGTTTTCGACCGGGTCCCAGGCCCAGTATCCGCCCCAACCGAGGGTCTCATAAGACCAATAGGCGCCCAAGAAGATGCCCGCACCGAGTGTGGCAGAGCCGATAACTGACCATCGCAAGGCGTTACGCGCCCAGTTATCATAGTAGTTACGCGCTAACGCCGCCAGAGCATGGGAGAAAGGCACCGCCAACAACGCAAAACCGAGGAAGATCACCGGCGGATGAATCACCATCCAGAAATTCTGTAATAGCGGATTTAATCCCTGGCCGTCAGGGGGGACGCCGCCGGGAAACTGCGCCAGGGCATGTGCTGGTATCAAGAGAAACGGCGAGCGGACAACGAGCAGGCTAAGGAAGAAGCAATTGACCAGCAGGTAAAAGAACATCACCGCCGCCTGATTTTCCTCGCGCCGCCTGATTAGAAAGAGCCCGATCACCGCCAGCAGCAACAGCCAGAGCAGGAAAGAACCAACCTGTCCCGCCCAGAAAGTGGAGATCAAAAACCCCAGCGGCAGGTCCTGTGATGAGTAGCTGTGAACATATTGCAGGGCGAAGTTATGGTTTACGATCTGAAGCAGCAGGTACGCGCTCATCAGGATTGTGGCAGCGGTAAACAGGTAGTAGGCGCGTTGCGCCAGGCTGATCAGAGAGTTGCGATTGAAGAGCGCCAGACCATAGCCGAGGGTGGCGACAACCGCCATCAGGCAGGCCACCGCCAGGAGGCTGTTACCGATCGGCATAACGCTCAGTTCTCCTCGCCGGCGTACTTTGAGGGGCACTTGACCAGCAGTTGATCGGCGGCAAAGGCATCACCCTGGTATCTGCCGAGACAAACCACATGAGTAGCCTGGGCGAAGTTGCCCGGTACCGTACCGGTATAGTCCACCTGCATTGTCTGACCCTGCTTGTCCTTGATGGGAAAGCTGAGAAGTTGCCGGTCAGTATCATATACGACCTGCTGGTGTTGAATCTCTCCCATCACCTGAACATAAGCGCCGCACGTTTTGGCTTCAGTGATCGAGACATAGCTGGTCAGTGAACCGGTGAAGGAAACGACCGCCCAGATGCCTACCAGCAAGATGATGACGCCTGCTACTATCAGCTTGAGTCTCATCTTCGTTTCTCCAGGTCACTGACCTTCCGGTCAAGACGAACCAGGAAGAGAAAGATTCCCAGCCAGATCACGATATTCGCAAGCATGACAATATAGACTGAATTCATGTATTCTATGCACCTCCATTAACAGCAAGCCGCAGCCGTTGCAGCCGGTTTCCCAGAGAAAATATCCAGAAAAACAACGCTGTAAAGCAGAAAAGAGAGAGCAAGAATATCCACAATACCGGGCCGCTCATTTGCATTTCAAGATTCTTGTCGAGAACCGACTCGGCAGGATGCAATGACTCTGTTATGCGCGGGAAGACAAAGACAAAGAAAGGCACCGCGGGGAAGGCGAATATCGCATAGACAGCGCTGAGCAGGCCTTTCCTCTCCGGGTTGGCAAGCGCCGCCCGCAGGGAGAGGTAGGCGCCATAGATCAGGAGCAACATGAAAATCGACAGCATTCGCGGTTCGCTCCAGTTCCAGTAAACACCCCAGGTTACCTTCGCGAAGATCGCTCCCGACAGTGTCGCCAGCAGACAGAAAACGGTGCCGATCTCCGCCGACCAGAGAGCACGCCAATCATCCAGCACCGCCCTGGTCTTGAGATAGCGGATCGAATAGATGAGATTGATCAGATAAGCAAGCACTGTAACCCAGGCCATCGGAATATGGTAGTAGAAAATACGGGAAGCCTCGCCGATTTGCTGTTGCGGCGCCGGTGTGATGAAGCTGAAACAGATCACCGCTGCCAGCAGCAAGAACAGCCCGAATTGCAGAAGCGTCCTAACCATTCCAGATAAACTCAAAAAGAACCGATGAAGCGGTTATCATTATTACGCCGTAAGCAGCCAATAGCCTGATGCTGTCAATGGCATTCGTCCAGCCACTCATATCGAAGGCGGCGGTGGTGCCGTTGATCGCCAGAACCAGCAGGGGAAGCAGCACCGGAAAAGAGAGCACCGCCAGCAACGCTCCCCTGACACCAGCTTGAGCTACAATTGCGCCGATGATGGTGGTCGCGCCCGCAAGACCGACCACCCCCAGGGCGATCACCGCTGCCAGAATCGCCCAATTCACCTGGGTGATATTCATAAAGATGATATACAAAGGCGTAACCAAAAGAGAAAGGAGAAAGAGAAGCAGCATGTTAAAAAGGAGCTTGCCGGCATAGACGACCGGTGCTGATGCATACAATCTCAAGGTTTGTGCCGTGCCGGTATCCTCCTCCTTGACAAAGGCGCCGGCCAGCGAAGACATAGCCGAGAAAAAAACGATAATCCAGAAGAGAGCGGCCTGCACCCGAGGGGAGAGTCCCCCCTGTCCCACCGAGAAGCTGACCACCACCAGTGTAGTAAAGGCAAACATCGCCAGCGTCGTCAACGAGTAGCGGGTACGCAGCTCACAGCGCAGGTCCTTGGTAAAGACCGCCGCCGCTTTAGTTATCCAGGTTGATGATCTGTTCAATGTTCTGTAAGTCTTCCGGTTCGTTGGTGGCGATAACCAGGATTCTCTTCTCTCTTTGTTGTCGCATAATCTCGAAAGCAATCTTCCTGCCCGTGTCGTCAAGGTTAGCGGTCGGTTCATCCAGAAGGAGAACAGGCGGGCTGGTCAGCAGCGAGAGGGCATATTTCAATCGCTGTTTCATTCCGGCGGAATAGGTTTCAACACGATCATTTCCCCTGCCGGTCAGGCCGACGCGGTCAAGTGTCTCCTCCAGTACGGGTCTGGAAAACTCCACGCCGCTGACAGTCGCGAAGAATCTCAGGTTTTCCAGGCCGGTCAGCATCTGGTAGAGCGCCAGTTCCGGCGAAACCATCTTAATATGGTAGAAAAAATCCTCGCGCTTGATCTCATTGTCATCCCGCATCATTTCAATCCGACCGCGTGTCGGCCGGTAAAGATGGCACAGCAGTTTGAGTAGGGTGGTCTTGCCGGAGCCGTTGCGTCCAATGATTCCCAACGCCCCGGGCGCGGCGATAGTAAAACTCAGATCGGTAATGACCTTCCTGGCGCCGAAACTCTTGGAAATATTCTCAACCGACAGACGAATAGCCATCGACACACTCCATTCAGTATTACGGGATGATATGGTCAACGGCGGCGAGGAGCAACCTCTTTTTCCAGCAAAGGGGGTGGCGATACAGTTCAGCCGACAGCCGCGCCGAGTCGATTCCAGCGTACCCGCTCATGGAAATGAATCAGGTTGTACCAGAGACTGGCAGGCCAGGTGAGGGGATCAGTCCATTCCCAGCGGGGATAATCCTTGTCGGGTGCCGGTCCCCACGACCAGTGAACAACCAGCGCCTTACCCATAATCAGTTCCTTCTCCACCGGTCCCCAGAAACGGGAGTCGTAGGAATCATCGCGATTATCTCCCATCATAAAGTAACAATCCCTGGGAACCCGGAACGGCCCGAAGTTGTCGCGGCTTCTCAGGATATTCCTGTCGGTGTGCTTGAGGTTAGGATATTCCTTAAACTCGACACCATCAACGAAGACCTTCTTCTCGCGGATCACAACCGTCTGCCCGCCGACGGCGATACAGCGCTTGACATAATTGGTCGACCGGTCTCCCGGCCATTTGAACACGACCACATCTCCCGGCCTAGGATCGCGGATACCGGGAAGAGTTACTCCGATCAGTGGCAGGCGGATGCCATAGATGAATTTATTGGCCAGCAGAAAATCGCCGATCAGGATAGTGTCCTCCATTGATCCGGTAGGAACGTTGTAGGCTTCAATAACGGAATACTTGATCAGCAGGGCCATGATCAGGGCGTAAAGCAGTGTTTTGATTGTGTTCATCGGTTTCTCCGGCCTCTATTCAATGGTCTTAAACAGTCGCTTCCAGCGCACCCGCTCCGGCAAGTGGCTGATATTATAGGCAATTGTACGCAGAATGGAAAGGGGCCTGGTGATTCGGGCCTGCGGCGCTCGCGGGTCGGGCTGCCAGGACCAGTGAATCATAACAGCCTTACCCAATATCAATTTGCGCTCAACACAGCCCCAGTGGCGCGAATCAGATGAGTTGTCGCGGTTGTCGCCCATCACAAAATAACATCCCGGCGGCACTCTGACAGGACCACAGTTGTTGCGCGGTTGCATGACGCTTGCCGGTATAACAACAGAATCGCTGTAGACAACGTACTCCGACTCCTCCAGTTTGTGGTCATCCACAAACACATCCTTATCCACTATACGAACCGACTGCCCACCGGTTGCAACTATGCGCTTGATAAAGCTTTTGTCGAGATCATTCGGGCACTTGAACACCACAACGTCGCCGATCTGCGGTTCCCGGACTGAGGGCAGCTGGATATTGACTAGGGGAATGACCGGTCCATAGACGAACTTGTCAGCGAGCAGGAAATCACCTACCAGCAGCGTATTCTGCATCGAACCGGAAGGGATGCGGTAAGCTTCCAGCAGCATCACCTTAATCAGCAAGGCAAGGACAATGGCAACAAGAAAGAGCTTCAGACCAGCCAGCAAAGTTGACAGTGGATTAACGGAATGTTGGTTGTTGCGTTTGTCCGGCTGCGAATTCGTGTTTCTTCTTCCCATACCGTATATTCTACCGGATTGAGGCGATCACGCAACCGGATTCTTATATGTAGTAATCACAGCTCACCAACCCATCGTCAGGCCTTTGCGGTGCGAAATACCAAGACAACAACGGCACGCCGGGCAGTAGTAGAGGCAACGCTTTCCCAAATCACGCTTGAGTTCTCGAAACCAGACTTGGGTAAGTTCTTTTTTACAGTGCGGACAGATTGGCAGCACTTCATTATTTTTTGTGAAAGTAATCATCATACACCTCCGGTTATAGTGACCATATCAAGTCGCCGATATTATGTACGATCCAGCATGGAAATTGTTCATTTAGAGTATCAACCGCCATATCCCCTTGACAAAAATCATCCCTGCAAGTACTATATAATGTTGGCGTAAATCGTGTGTCGCCATGCCCATCGTGCCCAGTAGGTACTGTTGTCATGGCTGGCGCTTCGCCCGGAAAGCGGTTTCGAGAATGGATGTTAAGTATTCGACAAAAGGCAATCAGAACCTGCAGACGATTGCCCGTTCCGATAATTTCTGCAACTGGATGTATTCGCAAATCAGGCCCTTTTTGCACGGTAATATCCTGGAAATCGGCAGCGGTGTCGGCAGCTATTCCCAGCGGGTAATTGCCGATTTTCCGGACAGCCAGGTAGTCCTTTCCGATATAGATGAAGGCTATGTTGAGACCCTTGGCGCGCAGTATGCTGCTCGGAATAATGTTCGGGCAGTCAGGCTCGATCTGGCCAACCCGCCGCGGCGGGCCGATTTTGCCGCTATCCGGGTGCCGATACACTCAGCGTTTGCTCTTAATGTCATGGAGCATATCGCCGATGACGTCGCCGCATTCAACAATATCTATGAATTGTTGCAACCGGCTGGGACTTACGTGGTATTGGTGCCGGCGCATATGTTTTTGTACAATGCTATCGACAAAGCAATCGATCACTACCGCCGTTACAACCGCAGGCTGATGCGAAAGAAGATTGCACAGACCGGTTTTCGGATCGAAAGGATGTTCTACTTCAATTTCCTATCCATTCTGGGGTGGTATGTCAACGGTAATATCTTGAAAAAGGAACTGATAAACGAGCAGGCCATGGGTCTATTCAACAAGTTTGTGCCGTTGCTGAAAGTGATTGAGAAATACATATTGCGACAGAGCGTGGGGCTTTCACTGATAACGGTGCTGCGTAAAAATAGTCGGTCCGGATAGGTTGACAGCGAGCGAGTATCAGCCCGCGGCGGCGGGTTGATTGGGTCAAGATGAAGCTATCAATAGTCATTCCCTGCTACAACGAGCGGGACACCATACTGAAGCTTGTCGAGCGGGTCGAACAGGTTGACCTCGGCGATGTTGAAAGGGAGGTAATCATCGTCGATGACAAATCCACTGACGGCACCAGGGAGATCCTCTTGAGCAACAATACCGATCATAAGCTGGTGCTGCACGAAGAGAATATGGGTAAAGGCTATGCTCTGCGCACTGGATTTGCCCATGTGACCGGTGATATTGTTATCGTTCAGGACGCGGATTTGGAGT
>JAGLUH010000162.1 GCA_023134875.1 Candidatus Zixiibacteriota bacterium | reverse complement strand
GAGATTGCGGGAAAGAACCTGATGCCGGGATTTGAGTATTTTTAGATCGCGCTCGATAAAGGAGGCGTCGGAATTCCGCCCGAAAAAAATCCGCATAGTCAGACAGCGTTGACCGGAATCCCGTGCACAGAGGCGACGCGACTCGATTCAAGTGATGGCATACTTCTCAATTACCGATAACAAAAACCCGTACGACAAACATCAGTAAACGCACTACTGGTCGTCGGTTTTAATGACGCCGGAGGGCTTTCTTCTCTCCTTACGCATTTGTTCGGGGAGATTGTTCCAGTCGATGTGCAAAGGCAGGTCAATCTTCTCTATCAGCTTACCCGTTGAATCTGACACCGTAAACGAGAAAGTGGTATCGCCGGGTTGCACCCAGCCGATTGGCTCGAACTGTTCCCCGTTTCTCATGGTCTTAAACCAGGTATTGAGCGGTTTCGGTTTGGCGACATCACGACCGGGGGTCTCTATTATCATCAGCTTGGTGCGATGGTCGGGGCCATGAAACGTGTAGGAGATATACTTGCTGTTGGGTGAGAAGGTCAAGTCAAGAAACTCCGTCCGCATACCCCAGGCGAGGAACTTCAGGTACTTCTCCTTGACATTCATCAGGCCAATCCACTGATTCTCCTCGCCGCTGGCGAACCCGATCAATTCACCGCTGGGAGATATAGTGATGAAATGAAATTTCTCGTTTTTGAATCTGAGGTCTTTCGGATGAGGGAAATATGGCGGCACCGTATCCGGCAGTTGGTTTGTGGAGATAAAGGGGTTGGTCTTACCCAGCATCTGGATAGCACGATTGTTGTCGACCAGAATAAAATCACCCGGTTCATTGAACGCCAGCAGTGCACCGGCAGATAATATCATCGCAATCAGAATCACACCATACTTAGCCTTTGTCATGATCATATCCTCCGAAAAAGCAGTTACCGCATCTTGACGCCTGAATCCTTATACCGGATCAGGTATCTTTCTTATGAGTTGTACCATTTACCAACACAATTGTTTCCAGCAGCAACGATAGCTGCGCACCATAATCACAGAAATCAATCGACCAGAACCTTTTCGAGCCGTTCCAGGATGTAATCAGCCTCGCTACGGTCGATGATCAGGGGCGGGCTGATTCTGATCGTGTGGTGATGGCTGTCGTTGGCGAGCATGTCCAGATTCAGAAGTTGCGCACAATAACCAGTGGCATCACCCTTTTTTATCTCGATACCGATAAACAGCCCGCTGCCGCGAACCTCTTTGACATAAGGGGAACGTTCGGCGATATCGAGTATTTTTTCTTTCAGATACTTGCCGGTCTCCACCGACCTGGCTGACAATTTTTCCTCTTGAAAGACACCAAGTGCCGCCAGGCCCGCGACCATCGCCAGCGGATAACCGCCATAGGTCGAACCGTCCGTTCCCGGTCGGAAAACCAGGTCCATCAATTCGCTGCTGGTCACCATCACCGACAGCGGCACCAGGCCGCCCGATATGGCCTTGCCCAGGATGATGGCATCGGGAATAACACCCTCGTGCTGGAAACAGAAGTCCCTGCCGGTGCGGCCGAGGCCAACCTGAATTTCGTCGAATACTAACAGCAGGTCATTCCTATCCGCCAGTTCCCGGAGACCTTTCAGGAAGCCCCGCGGCGGAATGTACATTCCCCCCTCGCCCTGCATCGGCTCTACCAGGATGCCGCAGGTGTTGTCGTTGATCAGGTTCTCCACCTCAGTGAGATTGCCGAAGCTCGCCGTCCTGAAGCCGGGGGTAAGGGGGCCGAAACCTTCCTTATAATGTTCACTAGTGGAAAAGGAGACCTCAGTAATCATGCGACCATGAAAATTGTTACTGAAGACGATAATCTCCTGCTTGCCGTCCGGAATGCTCTTCTGCTTGAAGCCGTAATAACGCGCCAGCTTGATCGCTGTCTCGACCGATTCCACACCGGCGTTTTTGCAGAGCGCCTTATTGCCGCCAGCACCAAAGCGGGGAGCAAGCTGCGGCAGCAGGTTACAGAGTTTCTCCAGGAACAGGGCGGCAGTATCGGTATAGACAACATTGGAGATGACCGAGCCAAATCCCTTCTGCAGAGCGTTGGTCAGGGCAGCCACTATCCTGGGATGATGGTGACCGGGATTGGCGGCGCTGTAAGCGGCCAGACAGTCTATAATCTTGCGCCCGTCGCCGGTATACAACCAGGCACCCTCGGCTTTTCTGATGATAGTGTTCATGCGGGCGTAGTGGCTGGCGCCATAGAGAGTATTCAGCTCCAGAATACGCGCATCGGAGGCGTCCGAATAGCCGATACCGCTCTTTGTCATGCTGCTTGCAGTCTTGTTCAAAATGGTTCAACCTCCGAAGAAAAGGTGCGGCGACTACACGAATCGCATTCCATACAACTTCAGGAACCGGCAGGCGAGGACGACTACCGGCCGTTTTGATAACCTCTTTATATAATCAAGTAATTCAAGGTGTCAAGTATGAATGTCGGCAGTCTTTGGGAAAACGTTCGACAGCACCGTGACGAACACTTTCGTATTCGTGCGTGGTGTACCCCCTGGTGCACCACGTATTGGTTGAACCCAACCGTAAGTCACGACTTCTTGAAGCGTGACACTCCTGCCGACGATATCCCCCACCGGATAGTCATGCTCCGAGAGATCATGACCTACAGAGCTTTCCGGTCAATTCACACCCGCCGAGGCGGGCAAGAACCGACCGAACAATGTGCTTGTGAGACAACTTCTCTTCGCCTGCCGCGTCCTCTTGCTTTACTCTGTTGAAGCACTTATATTTTATATATACCTATTCGAAAACAATTTGACTTTAAAGGCTGTGGCCTCTTTTTTTATCACAAGGCTCTATTTTATTTCTGGTTTTTGTGGACTTATATAGTATATTTTAGCAATTAACTTGTAACGTCGCTGATCATTGACCAGGAAGTCGCAGGTGGGGATGAGCGTTCCTCAGCATGCCTGGGACACAGAAAGAGGTGATAGCTTTTTGAGGGAAAATCACAGGTCTGCTTTTGCTTGCAAAAGTCAGGCTCCGTTCGTCAATCGTAACATGCTTTAGGAGGTCAAAATGAGAATTAAAGTAGTGCTTCCAATGGCATTGGTTGCTTGTCTGCTATTAGTTACTGTCTCAGCAGACGCAGCCTCAGTGAGAAAAATGTCGTTGCCGGAGTTGACGCGAAACTCCGAGGCAATAGTCATTGGAACCGTCACGGAGGTGTCCAGTTCCTGGGCGACAGACCGCGCCCAGATTTTTACCAGTGTAACCCTGAACGTATCAGAGAGCCTGAAAGGCAATAAATCCGGCGTCATTACATTTACCCAAATAGGCGGAGTAGTTGGTGACACCCGGGTCAGTGTCGCTGGTTTCCCCAAGTTCGTGGAGGGCTCAGAGGTCCTGCTTTTCCTGGCCAATGATCCGGACGGATACATTCCGACCATTGGCCTGGGCCAGGGCAAATTCGATATCCTTACCGATCAGCAGACCGGTGAGAAAACCGTTGCCAATGATGTCCTCGGTTTGCAGACACCTTCCGGCAGGCCGCTGAGCACTGCAGAAACCACAAGAATGACGCTTGACGAGATGAAGACGTCCGTTACCAGGATGCTTTCGGCAGAAGACGATGTCAGATAACCATTGGAGGGACAGTAGAATGAAACGCTCAATCAAGATTTCGATTGCGGCTGTCATGTTGATGGCTCTCCTGATGGTTAGCTCATCGACTTTGCTCGGCTATGGCAGCCTTGACTATTTCTACAATAGCCAGATCAAGACTGAACATTGGCAGAACACGACCAATATTCCCTGGTATCTCAATGACGGGTCAACCAAATACCTGTCGGCCTGCCAGGCCAGTTTCGACAACTGGCAGAATGTCACGTATACGGATGTTACGTTTGACTACAGGGGAACCAGTTCTCTTGTCTGGGATGCTGAAGATGGTGTCAATCTTGTCTCCTTCAAGGCGAATTACCTCGATTTCCGCAAGGGAGTACTCGGTTTCGCGATCAACTATGTAGATAACCCGACCGGAGAGATCTACGAGATCGACGTGATGATGAGCAATGTAGCCAAGTGGTCGACAGATGGAACGCCTTCCCGGAACCAGTACGAGGTTGAGGCGGTATTGACCCACGAGTTGGGCCACAGCCAGGGTCTGGCACACACTGTTGTCACCGACGCCACGATGTACCCGTTCATTTCCAAGGCGGACGTGGGCCCGGCCACACTGGAGCATGACGATCTCATCAGTATAGCGCTCCTGTACGGCAACAGCTCATTCCCCGGACCGTATGCGCAATTCCAGGGTGGGGTGGTCAGAGGTGGCACCGGAGTACCGGTAGCCGGACCGGTCATCCACTCCTTCCCTCCTGACGTGCAATACTACAGCGACAATATCACTTCTGTCTATGCCTACAGTTCCGGCACCTACACGCTGTATGTGCCGGCGGGGGATTATTACCTGCGACTGGATCCGCTCGATGGTGACCCGGCCGCATATGATCCCTACAGAATCAACTATGTCCTGATGGATATCGCCGAGACCAACTTCCCGGCGGAATGGTATAACGACGGCGAAGGTAACTGCGAAACCAATGACCTGGCCACCCTCTATAGCATAAGCAGCGGCCAGGTTCGTTCCGGCTTCACTTTCGTCACCAACGAGAACTGCGGCGGCAATCCGCCGGTAGCCGATTTTGTCGGCTCGCCGACCTCGGGAGCAGCTCCCCTGACTGTGAATTTCACCGATCAATCGACCAACAACCCGACTTCATGGAATTGGGCCTTCGGCGACGGCGGCAGCTCCGAGCAGCAGAACCCATCCTATGCCTACAACAATCCCGGCACCTATACCGTAACACTCACTGCTGCGAACGCCTATGGCCAGGGTACCGAGACCAAGACTGACTACATAACCGTTACCGGCGATATGTACATCCATGTGGATGCGATGGTCGTGACTCGTCAGGTTGCCGGAGGGCCGAACCGACAAGGGGTAGCACACGTCACCATCGTTGACCAGAACGAGGCCGTTGTGTCAGGAGCGACAGTCTATGGTTTCTTCAATGCGCCGAATACCAAGACCAAGTCCGGAACAACAGGCTCAGATGGCGTCGCTGAGATCACCTCCGACAAATCGAGAACTCCGCCGGCAGATTGGTGCTTTGAGGTCACAGACGTGGTGTTGAGCGGCGCTACCTACGACCCCAGCGCCAACAAGGTCACCAAGGCCTGCGAGAGCGGGCCGGTGTTTGCGACAGGCGAATCGTTCCCCGATGTGTCACTGAAGGTCCTTCCGGAAACCTTCCAGTTGCTGCAGAACCTTCCCAATCCGTTCAATCCGACTACCGACATCGGCTTCATATTGCCTTACGCGTCGAACACGACTCTGGAGGTCTTCAATGTCAACGGCCAGAAGATAGCAACCCTGGTGAATGGGTTCCTGCCGGCTGGCAGCCACAACGTTGCGTGGAATGGCGCCGATTGTTCCTCTGGCATCTATTTCTATCGTCTGACCGCCGGCGACCACTCCGAGACCAGAAAGATGATGCTCCTGAAGTGATAATGAGTGGATGTCACTGATATTCGTCTGTATGCTTGGATGAGAAGCACAGCCTGGCAGCGTCAACAGCGACGCTGCCAGGCTTTTTTGCCTGCATGATCTTGTCCGCATGGCCCGGAACTTGTCCGACAGCAGCCATGTCGATTTCAAGCTGGTGACGACCAAGTACACCTGCACGTCCGCGGCAGTCATCGATCACGGTAAGCCCCAATAATTCTTGACGTTTCGATGATTGCAGCGTATATTACGTTAAGTAAAAACCTACTACCTTAGTATAGGCCAGACATTTACCATGAGAAACACACTGTTGATGACAAGCTGTTTGCTGCTGCTTGTGGGGACGGCTATGGGGCAGGTCAAGACCTACAACTTCGGCAACCTGACTCCGGAAGAGATCGCTGAGTTCAAGGCGCTTCGCCATGCTTTCTATCAGGCGGAATCTTTCGGGCGGCAGGAAGCGATCCGGCAGCAGATTCTGGACGCCGGTACTCGCGTTGACGGCAACCAGAACGACTACGATGTCCACTACTACGGGCTGCATCTGGATCTCGATTTCGATATGGGGACTATCGACGGCTACGTTGAATATCGAATCGAGTCGGTAATCGACGGTCTGAATGCGATAGACCTGAACCTGCGCAATGAGTTGACGGTCGACTCGGTAACAGTCGCCGGCAGTAGCGCCACCTTCAGCCATACCAACCACCTGATCGCCATCACCACCCCCGGCACCTACAGCCAGGGTGATGAGTTTGCGATGACTGTCTATTATCACGGCACGCCCTACTATGACGGCGCCGCCGGCATGATGTTCAACCAGCAAATGGGTTATGCCATGTGCTGGACCAAGACGACACCCTATCGTTCCCGTTACTGGTGGCCCTGCAAGGACTATCCCCTTGACAAGCCCGACTCGCTCGATCATTACATCGAGATGCCGTCGGCTTATGATATCGCCACTAACGGCGTCCTGATATCCTCCACGCCGGTCGGCGGTAACCGCAAACTGGTACACTACAAGCATAACTATCCTATTTGCACCTATAACATCGCTCTCAGTTGTACTCAGTATCAAATTGACGTGCAGACCTGGAGTCATGGCAGCGACTCGATGCCGCTCTACAGCTACGCGCTGCCGAACAACCCGGTTGCCTTCGATTCTTTCAAGGTGGTCGGCCCGCGTGCCCTTACCATCATGAGCGACCTCTACGGTACCTATCCCTTTGTCACTGAGAAAATGGGCAACGCTGATTTCGGCTGGTACGGCGCTATGGAACACCAGACCTGCTGCATGTACAGCCCTGACTTTCATACCGACTGGGTTATCGCCCATGAAACGTCACATCAGTGGTGGGGTGATATGATCACCTGCCACACTTTCAATCATATCTGGCTCAATGAGGGGTTTGCCTCCTATAGTGAAGCCCTTTACTTCGAGACAACCCTCGGCGAAGCGGCTTATTTCGACTATATTCAGAGCCAGAAGTACCTGGGCGAGGGATCGATTTATGTCGAGAACCTGGTCTACGAAGAAATCTATAACAGCAACCTCTCCTATGACAAAGCCTCCTGGGTGCTGCACATGCTGCGTGGTGTGCTGGGCGATTCCGTTTTCTTTGCGGCGATCAGAGACTGGGGGCAGTCTGAGTTCAGGTACGGCACCGCCACTACTCAGGATTTTATCAGTGTTGTTAGTACCAGTATCGGCGCCGATATCGGTTGGTTTGTGTACGAATGGATATACGGCGAGGGGCATCCCGACTATAGCATCTCCTGGCACTGCCAGCCCGACAGCACTGGCAGCGGTTTCAACCTGACCTATCTTATCGAGCAGACCCAAACCGGCGGCACCTACTTTGAGATGCCGATCAAAACCACCTTTACCACCACCGGCGGCGACATTGATACAGTTATCTTCAACGAGGGAGCCGCACAACTTTACTCTCTCTGGTTTGCCGATTCGGTAACGAATATAGTCATCGATTCCCAGGAGTGGATCCTGAGAACCGTTGAAACGGTGCCTTTTACCATACAGATCATCACCGCTACCCTGCCGGATGCCGTCGTCGGCGAGCCTTATTCCGAGACCCTGACGGCGGTCGGCGGCGTGCCGCCGTATCATTGGGTATTCTGGGGTGGCGACCTGCCCTATGGGCTGTCATTTGATACCAGCACCGCCACTATCTCCGGCATCCCCACCTGGCCGGCGGATTTCTACTTCACTATTCAGGTATCTGATTCCGATACACCACCCCTGGCTAATAC
>JAGLUH010000161.1 GCA_023134875.1 Candidatus Zixiibacteriota bacterium | reverse complement strand
GTCCGCCTGTGGCGGACTCCTCGCAACGACACTTTTTGAAGTTTTGAGACAGTCTCCGGAGGGGTACCAGTTCTATTTCTTGATCGAGAATTTCCTGATGCGGGGCAGGTGGCGGCCACCTTCAAATTCGGTCGTCAACCAGACGGTGATGATCTTCTCCGCCAGTTCCGGCTCGACCCACTTGGAGGCAAGGCTCAGGATATTGGAATCGTTATGCTCACGAGTGAGCCGCGCCATCTCCTCAGTGAAGGCGAAAGCGCCCCTGATTTCGGGCAGCTTGTTGACCACCATGTTCATGCCGTTGCCAGTCCAGCAGAGGGTGATACCGCGATCAACTTCATCGTTGGCCACCGCCTGGGCGACCTTCATGCCGTAGTCAGGATAGTCGGTAGACTCCTCGGAATCAGTGCCAAAGTCGACCACTTCATGCCCCTGCTCTTTCAGGAAAGCCTTTACTTTCTCCTTCAGCAAGTAGCCCTTATGATCCGCTCCCAGGGCGATCTTCATAACCAGCCTCTACGCCTTGACCGCTTCCGTCTCGTAAACAAAACTTAAGAATCCGTGCGGGTCATTACCCTCTTCGACGATATCGAAAAAGGCCTCCTGCAATTTCTTAGTGATCGGGCCGCGTCCACCCTCGCCGATCGTGATCTTGTCGACCGACTTGATCGGCGTAATCTCGGCGGCGGAACCGGTAAAGAAAACCTCCTCGGCAATATAGAGCGCCTCGCGAGGGATGTTACGTTCGATCACCTGGATACCCATCTCCTTGGCCAACTGGATAACCGTGCGCCGGGTGATGCCGGGCAAAATCGAAGCACTGAACGGCGGCGTTATCAGAGCGCCACGCCGCACTATGAAGAGGTTCTCGCCGGAACCCTCGGAGACCATGCCGTTATGATCCAGGGCAATACCTTCAGAATAACCATGCGAAAGCGCCTCCAGCTTTATCAACTGGCTGTTCATGTAGTTGGCGCCGCACTTGGCCATCGCCGGAAAGGTATTAGGCGCCATCCGATTCCAGGAGGAAACACAAACATCGACCCCCTGCTCCAGCGCCTCGGGACCGAGATATTGACCCCAACTCCAGGCGGCAATCGCTATCTCGACCGGACAACTACGCGGATCGACACCAAGACTGTCGTAACCCCGGTATACCACCGGACGCAGGTAGCAGCTATCCAGCTTGTTGATCCGCACCAGCTCCAACTGCACTTCATTGAGTTCTTCCGCAGTATAGGGTATCTCCATGCGGTATATCTTGCAGGAATTAAACAGGCGTTTGGTGTGTTCCTTCAAGTGGAAGATCGCCGGTCCTTTTTTGGTATTGTAACAGCGCAAACCCTCAAACATACTGGAACCATAATGAACGACATGGGAGAGAACATGGATTTTAGCGTCATCCCAGTTGACAAACTCCCCATTCATCCAAATCTTGTCAACCTTCGTAAAAGCCATACCGCCTCCTATCGGAAAAGCATTATTCTTGCATCATTTGCTTGATAATGGCACGACCGATGACTAAGCGCTGAATTTCCGAGGTGCCCTCGCCGATCTCGGTCAGCTTCATGTCACGATACATCCGTTCCACCGGCGACTTTTCACTGTAGCCTTCCGCGCCCAGGATGCCGACCGCCTCGAAGGTGCAAAAGTTACAGACCTCGGAGGCAAATAATTTGGCCATCGCCGATTCGGTGGAAAAAGGCACCTTCTTGTCCTTCAGCAGGCTGGCGCCGTAAATGAGGCCGCGCGCCGCCTCAATGCGGGTGGCCATGTCGGCCAGTTTCCAGGCAATCCCCTGAAAATAGCCGATCGGTCGACCAAACTGCTTGCGTGTTGCTGCATGTTTCGCTGCAATCTCAAACGCGCCCACCGCCAGCCCCAACGCCATCGCGCCAATTGATATCCTGCCGCCGTCAAGGGTGATCATAAACTGCTTGAATCCAGCCCCTTCCTCACCGATGCGATTGGCGAACGGCACCTTGACATCATCGAAATGCAGGTAAGCGGTATCGGAACCGCGACAGCCGAGTTTGTTCTCTTTTTTGCCGACCGTGAACCCCTCCATGCCCTTCTCCAGCACAAAGGAACTGATCCCCTTGACGCCGCCGCTTTTGTCGGTACGGGCGGTACCGATGGCGAACTTGCAGGACTTGCCTGAAGTGATCCAGCTTTTGGTGCCGTTGAGGAGGTAGTAATCATCTTTGCGGTCGGCATACGACCTGGTGCCGCCGGCATCAGAACCCGCTCCCGGTTCGCTCAATCCAAAGGCGATCAAGACGCCATCCTTGGTCACCGGCAAGAGAAAGCGTTCCCGTTGTTCATCGTTACCGAAATAACAGATCGGCCCGACGCCGAGCGAGTTGTGGGCGGCGATCATCAGGCCGGTCGCGCCGCAAACCCGCGACAACTCCTCGACTATGATCGAGTACTGCACGGTGTTCCATTCGCGGCCGCCATACTTCCGGGGCAACTGGATCGAAAGATAGCCCTGCTGGGCCAGCTTCTCGACGTAGCCAGGCTTAAACTCCTGTGTTCGATCCGCCTCCGCCGCCTGCGGCGCTACTTCGGCTTCACAAAAAACACGAACCCCCGCCCGAAAGTCCTTATATTCTGAATCAACAAACATCATTTGTGCTCTTTCATCAGCCAACGCGAAATCACCATCTTTTGCGCCTCGGTCGTGCCTTCGTAGATTTCGGTCACCCGCGCGTCCCGGAAGTAGCGTTCCACGGGATACTCTTTGACATAACCGTAGCCGCCATGAATCTGGACGGCCTCATTGCAGACGTAGTTGGCGGTCTGCGAGGCATAGAGCTTGGCCATCGAGATTTCCTTGGAGAAGCGTCCTTCCTGGTCTTTCAGAACGGCGGCGCGATAAGTCAGCAATCGCGCGGCATCGATGCGGGTTGCCATGTCGGCCAGCTTGAACTGAATCGCCTGGAAATTGACTATCGGCTGGCCGAACTGCTCCCGCTCGTGCGCGTAGGAGATCGCCTCGTCGAAAGCCGCCTGAGCGATACCGAGCGACTGGGCAGCGACACCGATACGGCCGTTATCCAGCAGCGACAGAGCGATCTTAAAGCCCTGGTTCTCTTCGCCCAGAAGATTGTCAAGCGGTACCTTCGCGTCAATGAAGGAAAGCTCGCGTGTATCGGAACATTTCAGTCCCATCTTCTTTTCCGGCGCACCCAGGTTCATGCCGGCAGTATCCTTATCAAGGATCAGACAGGAAATCCCCCTGGAACCTTTCTCCGGATCGGTGAGCAGAAACACCAGGAACACCGAGGCATGACCGGCGGAGGTTACCCAACTCTTGGTGCCGTTAAGCAGATAATGGTCATCCTTCTTCTCCGCACGACACTTAAGCGAACCAGCGTCAGTGCCGGAGCCCGGTTCGGAAAGCGAATAAGCGCCGATGAACTCGCCGGTAGCCAGTTTGGGTAGATACTTGGTCTTTTGATCGTCGGTGCCGTAGATTTTCAACGCCTCTGTCACCAGGGAGTTATGCACGGAGGCCATGATCCCCAGCGCGGCACATCTCTTGGATAACTCCTCGATGGTGAGCACATAACTCAAGGTATCAAGGTCAAGGCCGCCATGTTCCTCTGGGGCAAAAAGACCAAAATAACCCAATTCGCCGGTCTCGGTGAGGAGTTCCGGCGGCATTACTCCCTTTTCGTCCAGCTCTTCGGCAATCGGTTTCAGCCTTTTTTCGGCAAACTCGCGCGCCGTGTCGCGCATTAAAATATGGTCTTCACTCAGACTAAAATCCATTGGTTACTCCTGATAAAGACGAATCATCCGTTTATTTGTATCTACGACGCAGCGCACCGGGGGAGGTTGTCCCAAAAGGTTGTTGCGTATGGTGTGTTGTGATGGAAACAGAGTTAAGAAAGAAGTCCTGACAAGAAGGTGCAGGCTTCAACTCGTAGGGGCACGCCGCGGCGTGCCCAAAGGTATGCCGAATGAAGACTCTCTAACCCAGCAGCAGGGAGCTTCTATTAAAAAACGTTCCCGCCACACAGGCAGTCAGCAAACAGGCTAAGGTAGCTGCCAGCAGCGCCCGAAAACCAACCTGCGCCAGTATCGTCGTTCGCTTGGGAGCCAGCGCCACCACACCGCCGATAAAGATCGCCAGCGACGCCAGGTGAGCAAACCCACAAAGCGCGTAGGTGATGATAACCGCCGAGCGCGGATGGATAAGCAATCCCTGTTCCAGGGCAATGTTCAAATCCTGGTACGAGGTCAACTCGGTGACAATTACTCGCTCGCCGATTATCTTGGCGGCAATACCGGCATCGGCAGGCGGTATCCCCAGAATTAACGTGATCGGATAGAAGAGATAGCCGAGCAATCCCGGCAGCGACCAGTCGATCTGTATTCCCAGCCAGGAATTAATCCAGCCGCCCAGCCCGCCCAGAATCAGGTCTGCCAGCGCCACCAGCCCGAGAACCGCCAGCAGCAGAGCGACGATACCGACAATCAACTTGACGCCGTTATTGGCGCCATTGATTATCGCCTCAAAAAGGTTGCTTTCTCTCTCATAATAGGGTTCAACAGTCAATCCCAGGGTCTTTGGTTTCTCTCTTTCCGGCAGAATGATCTTCGACATCACCAGCGCTGCCGGCGCGGAAAGAAAGGAAGCGGACACCAGGTGACCGGCGATGGTGGGAAACTGATCCTGCAGGCTGAAGACATAGACCGCCAGAACATTGGAGGAGACTGTCGCCATGCCGGCGGTAAGAACAGTGCAGAGTTCCGATCGCGTCATATCATTGAGATAGGGCTTGATTGTCAGTACCGACTCGACACCGACGAAGATATTACTCGAAGCGCTGAGCGATTCCGCTCCCGAAATCCGCATCAGGCGGGTAAAGAGAAACGCAAAAGCGCGAATGATCCGGGGCATGATTTTCAGGAAATAAAGAATCGACATCAGGGCGGCGAAGAAAATAATTGTCGGCAGCGCCTGAAAGGCAAGAATGAAACCGAGGGAGGTCTCGCCCGACTCCGCCGTTGTGCCCGGCGGCAGCGCCAACCGACCGAAAACGAACCTGGCTCCTGCGGTAGCCGAATCGAGGACGGCGACGACGACATCGTTGACAAACAAGAAAAGCTTGGTACCGGCGGGGAAAACGAATATGAAGAGGGCAAAGCCCATTTGCAGGCCGATACCCCAGCCGATCACGCGCCAGTTCAGGTTGCGGCGGTCGGCTGACAGCAGCCAGGCCAGGATAAGGAGTACAAAAACGCCGGCAAAACTGACAAGGTTGTAGGTTTCCATCCCTGCTATTATCTAATCGATTCCAAAATGTGGCGCAAGGTTGTTCTTGCCGGTAGTGACGCCTTAGTTGACCCGGTGGCGTCGTCGCCACAGACTGTAACCGATAGTAACCAGGAGGTATACCGCTCCCGCCAGAATAATAATGGTCGCTCCGGCGGGCAGATCGGGACGGTAGCTTATCGCCAGACCGGCAAATGTAAAGATCATGCTGCAGATAGTGGCGACGATCATCGACTGCCACAGGGTTCGTGAGAAATAACGTGCCACTGCCGCCGGCAGGGTCAAAAGCGCAATTACCATGACAATACCGACCACCGTGACCAGCAGCACAACCGTCAGCGCGGTCAGACAAAGCAGCAGGAGATAGTAGAACTCCACCGGCACACCGCGTACGCGGGCGAATTCCTCGTCGAAACAGACCGCCAATAGTTGCCGATAAAAGAGAATACCAACCACAACCACCACAATATCAAGAACCACCAACAGCCACAATTCCTGGCGGGACACCAGCAGGATGTTGCCGAAGAGATACGACATCAGGTTTTCGGAATAACCGGGGGTTTTCACGATAAAGAAGATACCGACCGCCATACCAATCGCCCAGATAGCGCCAATCACCGTATCCTCCCGCTCACGCGCCCGCAGAGTGACCAGGCCGATGGTAATCGCTGCCGCCAGAGCGGCGATGACGGCGCCGTAGAGTGGTTTCAGGAAAGTCCAGCCGTAGACGACGGCAAGATAGTCCGCCAGGCCGATTCCGCCCAGAACACTGTGGGCGATAGCGCCGGCGAGGTAGCTGATGCGGCGGGCGACGACATACGATCCCACCAAACCACAGGCGACACTGGCCAGCAAACCCGCCAGCAGAGCATTTTGCATGAAGGAGTAGTGCGCCACAGCCTGCAGAAACTCGGTCACATCTTCTCTCCATTGTCGCGATAGCGGTCGTGCCGCACCAGACGCATCTCAGCGCCATATATCTCGCTCATCACTTCACTGTCGACCTCGCTGGTGGGGTGCACATTGACGGTACCCTTCACGCAAACGACTTGGCTGGCAAACTTAGTGACATAGGCAAGGTCATGGGAAACCAAAACGATGGTGAGTCTTTCGTTGAGCAAACCGAGGGTGTCGTACAGTTCCTTCTCCGCTCTCGGATCGAGATTGACGGTTGGTTCATCGAGAATCAAAAGGTCGGGTTCGCAGCAGAGCGCTCGGGCAATCAACACCCGCCGCAGTTGACCGCCCGACAGGGAGGAAAAAGGGTGATCGTCGAGACCCTCAAGGCCGACATCCTGGAGAGCCATCTGTGCGATCCGTTTGTCAGAGTGCTGTTCCTGACCAAGGGAGCGCTTATTTCCCAATCGACCCATCAACACCACATCCCTAACGGTCACGGGAAAGCTGGGATCGAGTTGGAGATGTTGCGGCAGGTAGCCAATGCGATGACGGACAGCCTCAGGTAATTTACCGAAGACCTGAACTTGGCCGCTTCTCGGTTTGAACAACCCCAGGATCAATTTGATCAGGGTTGTCTTGCCGCCGCCGTTAGGACCAACTACTGTGGCAAACTCTCCTGAGGCGATGGTGAGGTTGACATCCTCAAGAACCGTCCTGCCATCATAGCTGAAGGAGAGATTCTTGATGGCGATAGCGAAATTCGTTGCCATGATCGACTTGTTGCCTTCCACTTTATTCAGATACCGCCAGTGTGGCCCTGATCTGCTCCGCCATCTTTCTGAGATTGTCGGCAAAGTCACGCGCCAGGGGGTCAAGCGGAACAAGCTGCGCATCAATTGCCGCCGCCACTGTTTGCGCGCTGGTGGTTGCGAACTGCGGCTGCACGAAAATAACTTTTGTTCCTGCTGTCCTGGCCTTTTCAATAACTTCCACCAATCTACGGGCGGCCGGTTCCTTGCCCTCGTATTCGATGGCGACCTGCTTGAGACCATAAGCCGCAGCGAAGTAACCATAGGCGGGATGAAAGACCACTATCTCTCTACCGGCAAATGGCGCCAAAACAGCCGCTATCGAGCTATCAAGCTGCCGCAGCTCCTCTTGCAGCAGGAAAAGGTTGTCTCGGTAGCGGTCAGCATGGACTGAATCAGCGCGAATCAACTCGTCACAGATTGTCACCGCAACAGACTGCATAAGGTTGGGATCGAGCCAGAAGTGAGGATCGGTTTCGTCCCGCTGATTCTTGCTGGTGAGGGAACGATCCCGTTTAATACTTTCTCGCAGGTTGACCACTCGCAATTGTGCGAATGTGCCGGCAATCGCCTCCACCAACTGTTTCTCAAAAGGCACCCCCACTCGAAAGTAGAGTTGCGTGCGGGCAAGATTGGTCATCTGCATTGGTGTCGGTTCATAGGTAGCGGGCGATTGCCCTGGCCCCAGCATGATATCAACATCAACATAGTCGCCGCCAATTTTCTCCACAAAATAAGCCTGTGGCGGGATGCTGACCATCACCTTCATCAGTTCCGCTTGGTCGGCAGCAATTACTGCTGTTATGGAATGAGCCAGTAGAATGGTAAGCACGAGGAGAAAAGGCGGCCGTCGCTGTGGTCTCATGGTAGATAGAAAGCGTCGGATGGTTGACTTATAGCGAGAAGTCATTGTCGCTACTCCGTATGCCGATGTATCCGCTTTCGCGGTCTGGCGGTGCAGACAACATGAAGTTCATGGCACACCTTGCATTTCTTGAGCGAATGGTCGGTGGTGAAATCATCCCAGTGCTTTCTCTGCTGCGGTGTCAGGATTCCGGTGCCGGTACAGAGAGGGCAGGAACCGCCCAGGGCGTTCAAAAGCGCTATGCGAATGAACTCCGAACGGTTAGGAATCTCGGATAAAGCATCAAGCAGAGATTCATCCGCTTTGAAAGTGATAATTTCAGACTTCGGTTTTTTCATGCTCACTCCCGCTGGTTAGCGTTTACCCTTCCATTATTACTTTGTACTACCAACTTTGTCAAGGCAATATCAATCGGGAATCTCATAAGATCGTAACCGGTTCCTACTAATGCAAATGGGTCAGCCATTATGTCGTCACGGTTTTATGGCAATCGTCATTTTGTTGCCAGAACCATTCCCAAGAACAGGTCAAATGCTACTGATTCTTAACCCCTTACCGCCGTGCTAGATTCCCTTCTTATATGCCTTAAGATTAGTAGGTAGAGGGCCAATGCCAGCAGGAGCGGCTGATAGGGGAATAGACTAATACAGAGTACTGCCACAGCAACCGACTTTATTGGTATTGAACGCAGCACCACCTGAACTACAAATAATGACGGCACAATTAACAGGATATAGGAATAATCTTTGAAACGAGGCAGCGCTAACGCATAAAGGAACAGGCCGGCATAGAGCAAACTCTGCCGTTGTTTACTCAAGTCTGATCTTGAAAATACCCAGTAGCCAACGGCGACAAGGACTCCAATCCAGAAGCCATAAATCGCTAAGTCGAAACCGCAGAGGTCATGTCCACTCCATCGGCTGGCAGCATCCAGTATGTCTCGAATCAGCGCTAGCGAAGCGGGATTAATAGAGCCTCGTTCGTCTAGTGAACCGACATTGGCAAGAAAGGATGTAAACAGATTTGGCTTGGCAAGATAAGTAATCAGATGTAGTCCGCCAAATGCGAGTGTCACAGCAGCTAGTGCCACCAATGATCTCCTGTCTCTATCCAGCAACAACAGTAACAAGAAAAGTATGCTGGTGACCTTAAACAAAGCTGAAGCGACAATCAGAATAGCAAAAGCAAATGGTTTCCTGTCGAGAAAGAATAAGAATCCCAACCATATGAGAAGTTGCTCAAAGCTGGAGACATTACCGGCGTAAATGTCACGAATAGTGGTTTCACGAAAGGCCAGCACAAAGAGTAGCAGGAGTACGACATAGTAATTATTGTCGCAAAGAAAATGGCGCCGCCAGAGCAGGATCAACAAAGTAAAGGCCGCCAGCTTAAGAATGAAGAAAAGCACGTAAGCGCTCTGGTAATCAAATAGAGCGAATGGTCGGAAAAGATAAAGCGCAACCGGTGGATAGACAAAAGGAAGATCGATCTCTTTGCCGGCAGTCTGCGATAGAATTGCTACATCGTAAGGATTCTCTCCTTCGCTATGAGCCTGGGCTGCATAGTAAAAGGTTTGGAAATCCCATTGTTTCTCCTTTGCTACTACGTTATAGACAACTACCAGGCAGTAGAGAAACAACAGTGCTAAAACAATTAGCTTTACACCGATATTCCCCATAATCCTATTGATAAATGAACGTTACTATCTCCAAATTTCCCAAGCAAGTATATTTCCGCGAAAAACAGCTTTTCGCTTGTTAATAATCATGGCAATTACATCAAGACTTGCCAATGAGAGATGCGTATCCATTGATTCATATTAAAAGTGGTACTTCATGCAGAATAGTATCGCAATCGTTCAATCCAAAACAATATCTTGGCAACAAATTCTTGCTTATCGCAATCTCTGCCGTTTGAAACGTGATGTATCTACTGTATGATAACATGTTATAGTAACTATAAAAAGTGTCATTCGGGTTTAATATATAGGGAATAAGGGGCAATACGTTATCAGGCTAAATATCGCCCGGTGTCGATCAGGGTTTGTCAAAGGCTTTCAGGTTGCATAGATTCTGTGAAAATGTAACTTATGAAGTCTGGCGGCAGATAATCTTTTATTGATCTTACTGCCAGGTTGCGGTGTAACAATGATAAATACCTCAGCAAAAGTGGAGGTACAACATCAAGGGGCTTTTAATACAAAGGAGGATAGCTATGGCCAGGTTAGCCGCCAACCCTGATTCCCAGGTATCAATTTCTGATCGTCAAGGGGGTGCAGATGATCTCTTGGCAGTGTCATCTTCCGGAAACCGAGCGATTATAAGTAGTATAATTGCGATCATCCTGTCAGGCTTGCTGCTGCTGGCCTGTGGCGAGAAAGGGCTGACGGTAAAGGTCGAGTCGGTTGTTCCAACTGATGAGGTCGTGCAAACCGGCAATTTCACCATTCTTTTCTCGCATGACCTGGCGCCTGATTCCCTGATCGGCGTTCGGCTGGACAGCCTGCCGGTAGCAATCGAACCATCTCTTCCCGGTAAGTTCGCCTGGATTGCGCCCAACAAGCTGAGGTTCTATCCCGATCTCATGCTAGCGCCGTCAACGCGATACCAGATGGAGATGAAGGCGCAACTGACATCGCAATATGGTTATCAATTAAAGGGGGATCGCTGGTTCGAGTTCCATACGCCCCGGCTCAGGGTCAACAGTGCCTCCCTGCTCTTTGATTTTATCCCCGACACCAACAAGAAGGTGAATCTGGCGGCGACGGTTGAGTTCAGCTATGATGTCGACCCCAGGGAAGCTGCTCGCTACCTATCGCTGCGCTATGAGAGCGGCGGCACAATTCCAATTGAATTCACTACCGATACGGTCGCTAACATAATCGCCTTCAAGGCTTACGATGTGCCGCGCGGCAAGGAGGAGAAACAGCTTGAGATCAAGGTTGCGAAGGGTTTGAAATGTATCGGTGGCAACCTGCCGCTGGAATATGATTACCACCAGCCGGTCACCCTGCCGGGACAGGAAGACCTCAAGGTTGAAGGAGTAAGGCCGGTGCGGGTCTCACCGACCACTGATTATATCAGGATCGAGTTCAATCTTCCCGTCAATACCGACCAGGCGCAGCGGCATATCAAGATCGAACCGGAGATCGATTACCGTCTTTACGCCACGCATCATTACCTCGACCTGAAAGGCAACTTCGCCGCGGATACCACCTACCAGGTCACGCTGAACCAGAGCCTGACCGCCATTGACGGTTCCCCCTTAAGGCGCACGTTCTCCACCGCGGTTATTTTCCGAAAAGTTGATATTCCGCCGCAGATCGATTTTGTCGGCGATGGGTTTTATCTGACCCGCAGCGGCAATCTCAATCTCGGCTTATCAACCATCAATGTTAGTGAAGCTGAGATCAAAGTTGAAAAGGTTTTCGTTAATAATTTGATCTATCTTCTCAACTCTGCTGATCTGGCCACTGACAACCGCTACTACCATCCGCTCAAGATACTGGGAAAGGAAGTGAACGATACGGTGGTTGATATTAATAAAGTCGACAATCAGGAAGTGGTCACTCCGATCAGTGTCCGAGATTGCCTGGGCAATGATCCAGGCGGCATCTATCGCTTTATGGCCCGCTCCGGGGACACGCGGTGGCGGTGGGCGACCAGGTGGGTAATTGCCACCGACATGGGAATCATGGCCAAGCAGAGCGACGACCAGCTTTGGGTCTCGCTGAATTCGCTTTCCACCCTGGAACCGATCAAGGGCGCTGAGATCAAGCTATTCAGCCGTAACAATCAACTTTTATTAACGGGGCGCACCGACTCCGAGGGTATCTGTGTTTTCGAACCGTTTCAGGAACCAACCGCAGGATTTGAGCCTTACTTAGTGACAGCTTCCTCCGGTGATGATCTTTCTTTCCTCGAATTGACTCGCCGAGAGATTCCTGTCTCAAGTTTCGATGTTGGCGGGCGCTCTCCTCGAAAAGGCGGTTATGATGCCTTCCTCTATAAAGAACGAGGTGTCTACCGTCCCGGAGAGATTGCACATCTCGCCGCCCTGGTCCGGGGCAAGAATCTCAGTATCCCTTCTCCCTTTCCGCTCAAACTGAAGATTACGACACCGGACAACAAGATACTATCAGAACAACGCGCCCGCTTCGATGATCAGGGCGCTGTTCAATTCAAGGTGGCTATTCCGAGCTATGCCAGGA
>JAGLUH010000160.1 GCA_023134875.1 Candidatus Zixiibacteriota bacterium | reverse complement strand
GATCCGGCATTGATCCGATGTCACCGGCCTGATCTTCCTCTTGGTCAACCTGATCGGCGGCGGCGGCCAGTGACTTCAATTCATCCATGATCGGTTTGACATGTGCGCGGCACGATTTCCCGTAATCGGTATTCCACCACATCGCGAAGGCGTCAGAGCCGCCATTTGCCGCCTGTCTGGCCGCCGACAGCGCATCATCTGCTGTGGTCTGGGTTCTCGGCCCACCAGCGAGCGGCTTGACGGTCCACGGTGCTTTTCTGCCGCGCGTTACGGTCACGGGAATTTTCCGCTCGCCTTCCATATCTGACATTTCGCTGATACGAATGCCGCCAACCTCTGCGCCGCCCCATTTTACAGTCGGGTCAAGAAAGAGGGTCATTGCTTTGCCAACGTAGGTTTTCCCATCCCTCCCCCAAATAGCCACCATGATTTTACGCATGGTTTTGCACGGCTTGTATGGCCTTCCATTATCGTCCTCAAAAAAGATAGAGATTGGCTGCTCGTTTCCGCCACCGCCTTTTACCTCGGTGATGGTTATGGTGCGGGGCCCAGAGATCAGATCATCGGCGTTCATCTGATCACTTTTAGGCTCTATTTCCATGTTAATCATGTGACTATATCCTCGTGATGATTGTAGTATTCAACAGGCTGCTGGCGGATCGCGGCACCCTTGAGTGCGGAATAAAACTGCTCAATGGCGGCGGTAACTTTCCGCTCGGATTCAATTGCTGCCTCTTCGATCTTCTCGAAGAAAGCCGAGTCAGGCTCGACCCTAGTAACAAACATATTCAGGCCGTTTGAATAGCTGATGAAATCGCACCACTTGCGTTTTGTCACCCATAGGCCGACCTGAACTTGCATCATGAATTCTTTTGGAACCGCGATATTCTCACCGTCAAAGCCTTCAATAATGGTTTTGATTTGCAGCTTATTCATCCGGCTTTTGTTTTCAACAAGTCCGTCATCACCGACCATGCCGTCTGGCGAAAACCCAACAGGAAAACCCAGCGAGTTGTTGATCACAAAACCGCAATCCTTTACCGCCCCGTAATGCTCGGCGTAAACGATTTTGGCCAAGCATTCCTCTGTGTGTCCGCGCTCCATATCGAAGCTGGAAAAGCCCGGTTCAATCACGGGGTTGATCCGTTGCGCGGCCAGATCATACAGGTTCGTCCGGCTGGCATCGCTGTCGGCAATTTTCAGGGTCGATGTCAGAACCTTGGAAAACGTGCTTGCTGTCAGCATTCCCATGCGCAATTCGTGCCATTCATCGCTGCCCTGTGTTAGCCGGTGATAATAATCAACCTCGCCAACGGTTGTCTTGTCCTTGTGTGGCTCAAGTTCCGGTGCAGTGTTTTCGCCTACCTGTGCTAAAAAATCGTTCATTTGATTAGTTCCTCGTGCTGTTGGTGGTTAAGTGCCTCAATACTTTATCGAAACGCTGGGCACCTGCCCCTTGGAAATAGCCTGAATGATCATTTTGCCTTGGTCCTCGGCGGTCGCGTAGCCCGTCCAGATCATCGCGCATTTCGCGGCGCTCTTTGTTCACTACGTCAATGATTTCCTTCTGATCGGCGGTAAGAGAGGTTGCGGCCTTGTCCAGCCCCGTCTTCGTGCGAGCGATCTTATAGGCAAGCGATGCGATTTTCTCGCGGCCCGCATTGGTCGTCACGTCCGGCTCGGCCTCCTCGATCTGCTGCTCCAGCTTCTTGTAAATCGTCTGGAAAGACTTGTGGATTTTCTCGCCAATTTCCGTTGGTGATGGCAGGTTCATCGCGGGCATTTCGATCAGGGCGGTTTCGTTTTTGTCTTCGCTTTTCATGGGGTATTTTCCTTTGGTTGGCGCTACAGGGAGCGGCGATAATTGCGGGTAGGCGATCCCTTTGGACGCCCCTTTTTTTCGACGGTGCGAAGCGGGCGACCGGCCGCGACAAGTTTCAGCATTTCGGCCAGAGCGTCACGAACTTCGACAGACCAGTTCTGGCGGCGCATGGGGCCTTCGAGAATGGCTTGGGCGTCGTCTATGCCGGTGTAGCCTTTCAGGTCATTGTTGCTGCGCATCGTCTGTCTCCTTCTGTGCCGGTGCGCCCATGAGGGAGCGGATTTTTTGCGCCACTTCCCAATTATCACGCTCTACCCACATTCTTGCGTGGCGCTCTGGGGTATCTGCAATCATATCATCATATTCATCGAAAGCCTTATCTGGTTCTGGGCTGTCTGTCGGAAAGACAATTGCCGCCGCCTCTTCCAGCGCCTGTTGCCGTGCGCCCGCCCACTTATTTAAGGCTCGATCCCAGCCGTTTTGAGCCGAAACGCAG
>JAGLUH010000016.1 GCA_023134875.1 Candidatus Zixiibacteriota bacterium | reverse complement strand
CGCCTGAGAGAGCAGCTCCTGCGGCAGTTGGTCGATAGTGAATGACTCAAGGTTCATTGGCGTGATTTACCGGCGCAGCAGAAATATCTTGCCGGTGAACCGGCTTTGATCGTCAGCCACCAATTCGTAGATGTAGACTCCGGAAGCGACCGGCCTGCCATCATCATTGGCACCGTCCCAGCCCTGGTTAAAGTCGGTGCGCGTGATCAACCGGACCAGCTCGCCGGCAATGTTGTAGATTCTCACCTCGGCGCGCTGACTGATAGTGAAATCCAGCACCTGCTCGCCTCCCGCTGTAATGATAAAGGGATTAGGGTAGGCGTAAACAATCGGTTTGGCCAGAGTACCGCCCAGGTTGTAATCAAGAATGGAGAGACCGCCGGCGGTGAATATCAAAAGCCGCCCGCTCATTTCATCAAAGAAGAGGGCGCGGATGTCATCATTCAAGAGGAATGAATCGGTGGTTGTGAAGGCCAGCTTTTTGGTCTGTCCGAAGGAGATAAAAGCCAGTCCATCAGTGGTGCCGACCCAGAGGTTGTTGCGACTATCCGTTGTCAGCGCCCGCACATCGCCGGAAACCTCATCAGGCAAGGCGACCGGCGTGAAGAACCTGATATCATCATCGAAGGAAGCCAGCCCCAAGTTGGTGCCGACCCAGAGAACATTATCACGATCAACGGTGAGTGCGGTGACATTATTGGAGGGCAACAGACGGTTGGTGCCGTAGTATTCGAGGAGATCATCGGCGTGATTGACCGGTTCGGCGCCATAATCGAGAAAAGCAATGCCGTGATCCTGGTAGCCCAGCGCCGCAAAGCCATCACCGGCAGCGACGCACTGAGATAAGTCAGAGATAACACCATCGTCACCATCAAAGTGCGTCCAGACCGAGTCTGTTGGGTTAAACATCACCAGCGGTCGCAGGGGGAACCCTCGAAACGAAGAGAACCAGAGATTGCCGCGGTGATCCTGATAGATCGAGTTGACCACCACATAAGTAGTCTCAGGGTTATCGTTGTTACCGGTGAGGTCGGAATTACGCGAATGAAAGCGAGTCTGCTCACCTTCGAGGTCGAAGTAGTATACCCCCCTACCGTGCGTGCCGATCCAGAGGTTGTCTTCACGATCAACCAGCGCTGATAGCTTGGTGTTGGGGGTGAAGGTTGTTTTCTCCCAAACGCCATCTTTGAAGGTGGAATAACTGGCGAAACGACTGACGGTATAGATGGTTCCGGTCGAGGTGATGCCGCCGCCGACAAGGTCATTACTGGCGGGACCAGGCAAGTCGACCGGTTGATAGCTGTTGTTTTCGTATTCATATATGAAGATACCGTCAGTTTCGGTACCGACAATCGGCTGCGGGGAGATCGCCAGGCAATTGGCACCAGCCGGCAGAGTGTCAACAAACGCCACGTCAAACCAACTATCAATCATGAACAGACCATAGAGAAAGCCGCTGTCAGCCACGAGGTAGAGTTCCTCGTCACCCAGCGCCATATCGAGCACGCGCCAGCCGGAGAGCCTGTCGATCTCCGTAAAGGTGCTGTCCCCTTCAAGGCGAAAGAGACCAGCATCGGTGCCGGCAAAGACCCGGCCCCCGAAAACCTCAAGTGCCAGCACGCTGTCGGCATTCAGTCCACCGGTGTTGCCGGCGATACTGCTCCATTCATTGGGGTCGAGCAGGAAAAGGTTATCCTGTTCGGCGATGGCCAGGCCCCGGGCCGTAGCAACATAGAGCTTGCCGGCAAAGGTCAGCAAGTTGAGAGCCGTTGTCTCCGTAGGAAGCTGCCCCAGGGTACGATAGGTTTCCTTGACTTCGCCGCCATGGCGGAAACGGTCGAATTTCACAACGCCGATCTCGGTGGCTATCCAGAGGATACCGTCGCTGGTATCAGCCGCCAGCAGTTTCAATGCCTGGCCGTCGCGTCGCAGCAGCCGCAGGGTCGACAAGTTGTCGGCGGCGATATCAAGCGTCGTCAGGTAACCTTCGACGGAACCAAAGTAGGCGGTGCCGTTGCCGGCAAAGGTGGAGAAGCTGGCGGAAACGCTTCCCAGGCCGTCACTGTTGATATAGGTTTTTACCGCGTCGGTGGCTAGTTCGATCCGCGCCACACCGCCGGTACTGGTAGCCCAGATATAACCGGCATAGTTGCCCAACGAGGTGATCTCGTTCTTGTTGGTGTAGTTCTGCCAGGCGTAGGGCTGGCCGGCCAAATCGGAAACGGCACAGACTAAGAATATCAGAAAAGATATTACCATAAGGTACTTAGTCATCTTTGCCTTTCCCGAAAAGACAAATAAGCAACACCAGGCCCGTCACCGCAAGGCAAATCGGGGATAAAACCAACCCATGATGACTGAACAACGTCTCACCGGTTCTACCGCCGATACTGCGGGTCAGTTGCGCTCTTTCTCCCAGTCTGGTTCTGGCGACCACTCGCCCCATCGGGTCAATCACCTCGCTGATGCCGGTGTTGGCGGCGCGGACAATCCAACAGCGATTCTCCACGGCGCGGAAAATCGGAATGGCGGCATGCTGGTAGGGGCCGGCAGTTTCGCCGAACCAGGCATCATTAGTGATCACCGCCAGGAACTCTGCGCCCGAGTTAACCATCTGCCGCACGAATTGAGGATATACCACCTCGAAGCAAATCAGGGTACTGAATTTCGTTCCCCGAGTGGAAAAAAGCAACAGTGAATCCCCCGGCTCAAAATCAGAGATATCAAGATCGAGTTTCGACCGGACAAATCGCCGCAGATCAGCAAGCCAGCCGATCCGCTCCTCGTAAGGAATATGCTCGGAAAAAGGTACCAGCTTCACCTTGTCATAAGGCGAGGCCAGCATTCCCTCCGGTCTGAAGAAGTAGGCGGAGTTACAGTAATGGTTTTCGGCCGACTCATCCTTGGTGAGATGGAGGGCGCCAACCAGTAGATCGAGATCGTACCTGGCGGCAATCGACTCGACCCAGGCCAGATAGCTCGCCTCCTGTTCCAGATAGCAGGGCGCCGCTGTTTCCGGCCAGATTACCAGTTGCGCCGAATCACTTTTTGCCTGGCGGGTCAACTCTTCGTAAATATCAAAGTTATGGTCAATACGACCGGATCGCCATTTTTGCTCATTGGGCACGTTCCCTTGCAACACCGCGACTTTTATCTCGACCGGCGTGGGCACAATACGCAGCGCACCCCAGAAGTAGGCGCCGGCATAGAGGAGAATAGCTACTGCAAAAAAGGTGGCCGCCCGGGCGGGTCGCCGGGCCTGAGTATAGCCAAGGTAGAGCAGGATACCCACACAGACGATAAAAAAGCTGACAACCGCGTCGCCGGATAACTCGGACAACTGTACAATCGCCAGGTTCTCCCACTGTGTATAGGAAAGGTTAAGCCAGGGAAAGGAGACCTGCGAAAGCGACCGGATATACTCAACCGCCACCCAGACAAAGGGGAACAGCAGTAAACCGCCGTTGCCGTATCGCCTGGTAGTTAAAGCCAGCATCCCCGCGGCAAGGGCATAGTAGAGTGAATGGGCAAAGATCAAGAGTATGAAACCGGCCACCGTAACGACCGCCACCCAGTAGAGCAGAGTAATCGATATGATGAAGCCGAACCAGTAGCCGTTCTTGAAGGCCTCTCTAAAGGTCAACCCGCGGTTGGCAGCGATAAAGAGGGGAATAAAAAAATAAGCGAGAAACCAAAGAGGGGAAGGCGCATAGGAGAAAGTAAGGAAAAGAGCGGCAAGCAGAGTAATGGTGAATCGTTTCGGCAGTATCGCGCGCAGAGTCGTCATAAACCTAACTGAAGAATGACTTGCCGGTCATCTCCGGCGGCGCTTTCAGATCAAGTAGTTCCAGCATGGTAGGAGCGACATCGGCCAGCACGCCTCCCTGCCTGAGAGTGGGGCGATACTTCTTGTCATAGTAAAGAAGTGGCACCGGATTGGTGGTATGGGCGGTGAACGGTCTGCCTGTCTCTGAGTCGATCATCTTCTCGGCGTTACCATGATCGGCAGTAATGAAAGCACGGCCGCCGACATCCTCCACCGCAGACATGACTACGCCGACACCAGCATCAACCGCCTCAATCGCCTTGACCGCCGCCGGAATAATGCCGGTGTGGCCGACCATGTCGGGATTGGCGAAATTGAGCACCACCACATCAAGATAATTCCGGCGAATATGCTCGGCGCATTTGGCCGCTACCTGCGGCGCCGACATCTCCGGCTGCAAGTCATAAGTCGCGACCTTGGGTGAATTGATCAATTCTCTTTCTTCACCATCGAAGAGCACTTCCTCACCACCGTTGAAAAAGTAAGTTACGTGAGGATATTTCTCAGTCTCCGCGATTTTCAGGGACCGCTTGCCGTTATCAGACAGGACGGCGGCAAAGATGTTTTCCAGCCGCTGGGGCGGGAAGATGATCGGTATTTTGATCTTCTCATCATAGAGGGTCATCGACATGATTTTTAACTGAGATAGTTCTGGATGCGGGAAGCTTGACTCGGTCTGCTTGGCTAGTATCGATGATAACTGCCTGACTCGATCGGCGCGGAAATTGAAGAAGATGCAGAGGTCGTTGTTGTTGAAAGTCACCGGCTGCCTGGTTTCCAGCGCCACCGGCTCGATGAATTCATCGGTAACTCCGGCGGCGTATGATTCCCTGATCGCTGCTACCGGATCAGTGCCAGAAACGCCGTTGCGTTCAATTATGGCCTGGTAGGCTTTTTCAACCCGATCCCAGCGCTTGTCACGATCCATCCCCCAGTACCGTCCCATCAGGGTAGCAACTTCACCGACACCGGCCGCCTTGAATCTGGCAACACGCTCTTCCATGAAACCCGCCCCCGATGTCGGTGAAGTGTCGCGGCCGTCCATGAAAGCATGCAAAAAGAGCTTCTCGATTTGTTCCCGACGGGCGCTCTCGATCAGTGCGTCGAGATGCTTCATCGAGGAATGCACGCCACCATCGGAGACCAGACCCAAGAGATGGACATTCTTACGTTCGGCGGCGGCTTCCTTCAGGACATCGTTCAGGACTTGATTGTCAAAGAACTCGCCGGTATCAACCGCCTTGTCGATACGGGTGATTTCCTGATAGACGATGCGACCGGCGCCGAAATTGAGATGCCCGACCTCGGAGTTACCCATCTGTCCCTCCGGCAGGCCGACCGCAAGACCGGAAGCGCCGAGTTGCGTATGGGGAAACTGACCGAAAAGCCTGTCCAGATTGGGTTTTTGCGCCAGTGAGATGGCGTTGCCCTTGCCCGGCGGCGCGATGCCGTAGCCGTCCAGTATCATCAGCAATAGCATCGGTTCACCTTAAGATCACCTGTCTGCCTCCCTTTACTATTTCACCGACAACATTGGCGGTAACGTCATTGCGCCGGCAAAGCCGTATCACCCGATCAGCATCTTTCTTGCCGCAGACTACTATCATACCGATACCCATGTTGAAAGTGCGATACATCTCATTATCATCCACGCTTCCCAACTTCTGGATAAGATCAAATATCGCGCCTCGCTGCCAACCGGCGGTATCAACGACAGCACGGCAACCGGCGGGAAGAATCCGCACCAGGTTGCCGGGAATGCCGCCGCCGGTGATATGCGCCAATCCCTTGATTGATACGACAACAAGCAGTCGTTTGATGACCTTCAAGTAGCTGCGATGAACTTTGAGAAGCTCCTCAGCCAGGGTGCCGCCCAGTTCGGGAATTCGTCTTGAGGGCGGGTACTTGAGTCGGTCGAAAAAGAGCTTTCTGACCAGCGAATAGCCGTTGGTATGCAGACCGGAGGACTCCAGGCCGATTATGACATGCCCCGGTTTGATTTTACCGCCGTCGATGATCCTGCTACGGTCGACTATGCCAACAATAAAACCGGCGAGATCGTATTCCGCGCGCCGGTAGAACCCGGGCATCTCGGCAATCTCGCCACCGATCAGGGAGCAATTGTTATTTTTGCAGCCACGCGCCAGGCCGGTTATCACCTGTTCGACGACGCCCGGTTTGAGCTTGCCGGTAGCGAAGTAGTCAAGAAAGTAGAGAGGCAGGGCGCCATGAACCAGAATATCATTGGTGCAGTGATTGACCAGGTCTTCGCCGATAGTGTCATGGATGCCGGTCATGAACGCCAGTTTCAGCTTGGTGCCAACACCGTCAGCCGACGAGATCAGCACTGGCTTCTTGTATCCGGCAAACCTGCCGGAGTAAAACCCGCCGAAAGCGCCCACCTCGCTTAGCACCTTTTTGTTGTAAGTTGATTTCACCAGCTTCTTGATCCTGGCGGTCGCCTGGTTGCCGGAATCAATATCGACACCGGCGTCTTTGTATGTTAGTTTGGTCTGTGTCATCACTCTCCAGCAGCGAGGTCA
>JAGLUH010000159.1 GCA_023134875.1 Candidatus Zixiibacteriota bacterium | reverse complement strand
CGAGGATTTTTGCGAATAAAGATTGATTAAAGATATGGTGAAGTTGGGATGCAAAAATGCCAAGTTATTTTTGACCGAGCCCTTATTCCATTTTAAGTTTAACTGTCTGTTGGTTTCCTGCCGGCTTCGATTGGAAGTGCGCCAAAGCGCTTCTCATACTCCTGCATCACATTATTAAGCAATATAGAAAGCCGTTTGGCGGCAAAGGGATTCAATATGATCCGGTCGCTCAACTGTATCGTGAGCCGCGATTGACCCGTATGCCATGACTGGTTGGTGCCAAATAACAACGTCAGTTCCTCCTGGGTGCTTGATACATGACTTACATTTGCATAGGTACTCCTCATTTTGGAGTCATCCCAATGGATTTCCACTTTCTTTTCAACCTTTTCATTCATTTCAGCTTTATCTGCTTCTGCCTCTTTGGATTTCTGCGCCACAATTATTCCTCCTATATCTCTAGTTTAAAAGCTTGGGAATTGGCAGATGAAATATCATCTGAATTATTAAAAATATTACCCCATTTTCCGATATCTGTCAACTCTCCATCATACCAACGTAAAAAACGCCGGTTCTCTCTTTCCTTGTCCAGCTTCCTGAATCCCTCACGATCTATAACCGGATGGTCCTCATTACGTCGGGAAGATGTTAAATTCCATCCCGCGAAACCTGCAACCAGGGCGCCTAATTGAATATCGCCCTTTCCTAATCCGTCATCCTTATCGTTATTATTCTGGTCTGGCGTAACAATATTTGTCCTGATTGTGCTGGAATCGATTTTCCTGTCTAACTTGCCTGTAATGTCAGCAGGCGGAGTCGTTATTTCCGTTCCGTCCTTCAGTGTAGTTATAACCGTTCCATCGGGAAGAGTCTTTATAATAGTTCCATCGGGAAGGGTCTTTATAATAGTTCCATCGGGAAGAGTTTTTATAGTGGCACCATGTGGTAAGGTTTGAATAATCGTACCATCCGGGAGGCTCGTTGTGGTGGTTCCGTCAGGCAAAGTTATAGTCATCGTCCCATCCGGCAAAGTAATTTTCACGGTGCCGTCCGGTTCTGTTTTGGTAATGGTGCCATCGGGAGACTTCGTTATTATGGATCCGTCATGCTCCGTTGTTACAATGGTTCCGTCAGGCATGACCGTGGTAGTGCTCTCTACCTCAGGCTCTTCATAGCCCTCGGGCTCCGGATAGGAAGTCAGGGTATGGGAGGAGCTTGAAGCCCCGTGATGGGATTGCGTCTGCTGCACGCCGCTACCGGTTATTTTTCCAGCCCCTGCGCCAGTACCAGTGCCAATTCCGCCGGCACTGATGATCCCGCCGATATTAAATCCTCCGGGCACCCCGATCCACACAGGAAAGTTAATTGGGGGAAAGACAGTGACGATCTTGCCGCCCGACAGGACAACCCTGCCGTTATCAGGAATTAACACATCGTCTGGCAGGTCACATATAAAATTATCAGTTCCCGGCCCTCCAAATATGATATCGTTGCCAGGACCGCTTTGAATGGAATCAGAACCGCCGACAGTCTCGCCCATATTATCTATTTGTATAATCACATCATTATCATCGCGGGTAATAGCGGCGTTATCACCAGATATAACATCATTGCCGGCACCGCCCGTTATTCTATCGTTATCCAGTCCACCGATCAGAGCAAGGTTGGAGCCTGCATTAACGGCTGATGCATCGATGGTGTCATCACCGGCATCACCCCTTATTTCAACCTGGCCCGTCGTCACACCGCTTTCTAAAGTAATAGAATCGTCGCCGTCATTGGTTTCTAAAGTAGTAAGGGCATCTGTCCGCACACTTTCGACCGTGATGACATCATCGCCCTTGCCGCTGGTGATGGATATCCCGCCCTTGAAGTTGCCGCCGGTAGATACGAAATTGATATCCGCCGGTGCCAGGCCGGTGATGCTGTTATCGGTAATAACGGCGGCTACATCGGCGACAGTTGCACTGGCGTCGCTGACATTCAACGTATTGTCACCGGCTCCGGCTTCAATGTTTAGCGTAGCCTGTATGTCGTCCAGGTCACCGGTATTATCCGGTGAGTCGGAAGAGGCGTTGATTGTGTCATCACCTGGTCCGGTGTTCAGATTAGTAACCGCTGTAGTTCCCTGGATGTTGAGTTCATCGTCGCCGCTGCCCAGAGCGAGGTTCAGGTTCTCGATATCGGCATACTCGATCGACCCGTCCGCTCCCATGCCCAGACCGTTTATGGTCTCTGCGGTTACGACGCCGGTGAGATCTGCGGATTCATCAGTCACATCTACCGAGAGGGTGTCTGTTCCATCTCCACCATCAATATCTAACAGGGCGTTGAAATCTCTGACATGGCCGTCGATATTGGTGTCGGGTGCTGCATTGCTCCCCAGATGGATCTTGTCGTCACCATCCCCCGTTTGTACGGTCGTCTTGATGGTAACGAAATTCAGAGGAATTATATCGTCATGGATATTACCGAAGATCTGTAGTTCACTGCCGACTACTTCCTCCCGCATATCAATGACGCCACCGTTTTCATCGGCGGTCTCGTAATCCACATAGAACTGAACCAGTCCGTACGTTTCATTCACCGAATCGTAGGCCGTTATTATGGCGCCCTCTTCGATGATCACATTGTCTCCCGCTTGTAGAATCACATTCTTAGCGGATTCCAAAGTCCCATTGCTTGCCACAGTAATGTCGTCACCAGCGTCGGAACTATCTCCGGCTGTCAGAACGATATCATTATTCGATCTTACTATATAATTGACCGTTAAAGGACTATGGGTGGAAATTTCGACAGGCCCTTCGGCGTCAATCCCGAAATCGCCTTCTCCAACTTTATCTATAAACAGCTCCCCGTCATTTTCAATCCAGATGGAACCGTTCAGAGACCAACCCTGAAGTGTGCCGACAGATGTTTTCAGATGTTTGTCATCGGCTCCGATATCTGAAGACGCGTAAAGACGCGTGGAGCCGGAAAGAACATTATCTTCACTTTCATTTGGATTTCCGTTTAAAATTCTTCCCGTCAGCGCGGCAATAAACGCGGTCTGCTCCTCATCCGTGGAAATCTGATTCAGATACAACGGACCCATCGGTTCAACAATGTAGGCATTTAAGGAACTGGTTGATGACAGAGCTCCCTCGCCCGAATAGGCGGTGTCCACATCAAAATCATTTCCGGTCTCACCGATGCCGCCCAGCAGGGCATTCAGGACGATGTTATTCCCCGCCACATCTACTTCGAGATCATCGATTTCAACCTCATCCAGGATTGAAATCTGTGAAGTCAGGGACACATTGCCGGTTGTGGAAATGACCTGCCCTACCTTAAGATCGCCCGCTGTTTCCGCGATAAATATATTCCCTCCGGTCATCGCGTTGAGAAAACCTTCCGCGTCCAGGTCGATCTCCAGGAAATCATCCTGGGTCCCGATCGCTTCACCGGCTTCCAGGTCAAGGGTCTGCCCCTTGATATTCCATTGATCACTTTCTAATTCGTCATTAATGGAGTTTCCGGATTTAAGAGCTATATGGCCGGATTCGGAGTAAATCGTGTCAATGTTCAGATCCCCTACTGTCTCAGACAGGTATATGCCAAGCCTTGCGCGGGCGGTAAGGGCTCCCGCGTCACCCAGGTTGATGTTCAGAGCGCTCACTTCGGTTCCGATGGTCTCTCCGGCTGCTTCGACGATCAGTCCGCTGCCGGAAATATTGGCCCAGTCTCCAGTCGCAACATTATAAATTCCCTCGCCTCCCTTGATACGGATCATATCCCCGCCGGTGATCTGGTCGATATTGATATCCTTTTCACCGCCCAGGTAGACATGGGTCGCGGCATTTACAGTAACACTATCGACAGCTTCGACATCGATGTCTTCACGCAGTTCAATAACAATAGTCGCCGCTTCAACGGAATTGTCAGTGGGATCAATAACATTTCCCAGTGCGTCAAGGAAAGTCAGATCATCACGATCCGCGGCCGCCAGATCGATTTTTTCATCGTCAGTTAGCTCCTTACTGAGATCTATCGTTCTGGAGCTCTCTGTTATACCAACCCCTCCATTCAGGACATCCACAAATATCCTCTGTCCTTTTATGTTGGACTCTTCGATCCGGGTTTCGGTATCAACTTTAAGTCTTAAAATGTTGCCATTGACGGTGTTCTTCAGTTCCCCTTCCGTCCAAGCATAACCTGCTGTAAGCTCTTCATATTCCTCTGTGCCCTCAACAACGGAATAGGCATAATCAGAATCATGCTCATCACCCATATCGCCCCAAACCGTGTGCAGGCTGTGGTATTCATCCGTACGCTTCTGTTCAAGGGTGGCAATGGCATCGTTTATCTGATCCTCATCCATTCCCTGCTGGTCATAATAATCCCCGAAATAGACCTTTTCTTCCGCGGAAAGGGTTACCTGGAAACCGGAATCGTATGCATCCGGATTTGCCTGCTGGGCGCGGTATTTCCAGTATTTATGATACTCCCGGGTTTTGAGACCTTCGTAGGCATCTATGTTTTGCTGTAACGCGTCCCCGGCCCCATAACCGTCGGTCAGCTGCATGGCCTCCCACAGCCCGGTCAGCTCTGCAATAGCCCGGGTATCCCTGGTGTCATTGGTGTTGGCATCCCTCAAATCACCGTCAGTCACCAGGAGATGCACATCGCCGCCTATGGCTTCAATATTATTAAGGTAGAGATCCCCGTCTGTCTCTTCCAGGTAGATATTCCCCGAGGCTTTCGCAGTCAGCCCCTGTGTTACGCTTACTGTGACAGACGTATCACCATTTTCATTTTCAAGTTCATCCTCTGCGACAAGAGTTAGAGTCTGATCATTCAATGATTCAATTTGATAGGTTCCGTTATTGAGCAACGTTCCGGTCACGTCTATGCTCTGGCCCGCCACAAAACCATCATCAATCCAGCTGCCCTGGAACCGGGAGATGCTGTCCGGGTCTGCGCCATTGAGGCTGAAATCCAGGGTCAGGCCTTCCAGAACCGCGCCGGCGGCAGTCACCGTAACATCGGCCACGTCGACGGATTCGACGTTAGCGAGCACGCCGTCGGCCAGAGAGAGTGTATCATCCGTTACGGTGGTGATCATGTAAGAGCCATCGTTGCCGGCAGTGCCGGCGACTGTGATGGTCTGGCCGGCGAGAAAGCCCTCGTCGACCCAACTGCCCTGGGACCGGGAGATGCTGTCCGGGTCTGCGGCATTGAGGCTGAAATCCAGGGTCAGGTCTTCCAGGGCCGCGGCCGCGCCGGGGGCAGTCACCGTAACATCGTTAACGAGCTTGCCGTCGGCCACAAAGAGGGCATCATCCGTTACGGTGATGATCTCGTAAGAGCCGTCGTTGTTGTCAGTGCCGGCGATTGTGATGGTCTGGCCGGCGCGAAAGCCCTCGTCGATCCAACTTCCCTGGGACCGGGTGATGCTGTCCTCCCCTGCGCCGTTGAGGCTGAAATATAGGGTCAGATCCTCTATTACTATTCTGTCCCCGGTGTTAACTTTGAGCAGGTTGTTTCCGTCTTCGCCAATATTCCCGATTCCCGCCATCAGGTCTATGTTATTACCGCTTATAACGACCGTATTATCAGTGGAGAGGATGTTGCCGTCAACGACCAGGCCGATGTTTCCGTTCCCTGTGGCCATCTGTCCGATAACCATGTCGCCTGTCATTTCGGTTAAAAGGATATCGCCAGTTACGGTCGAAGCATCAATAATTCCGTTTTCTTCCAGGTCCATCAGGACTCGGGCTTCGATCACTTCGCCCTGATCGCCGGTAAATACACCGATACCTTTCTGGGCAGACAGGGTAACAGCGTCTCCCTGCAGGAGGGCCGTATTCGAGACCTGTGCAATAACTCCTGCACTGGTGATGTTTGTACTTCCTTCTTTATTAACAATGGCGCCGCCGATCAGAATATCTGTATTGGAATCCACCCTGACCGTGCCTTCATCCTGACCAATAAACTGTATGTCGATGAGATGATCAGCCTTGATGCTGACGTTCTGGAATTTCTTGTCTGTCCGCTGGTATACCTTTTCCAGGTGATGTTTGGTGGTAGAGAAAATCCACCAGCCGTGTTTCGTGTCCCATCGGCGGGTGGAGATAAGATATTCATCACCTGATTTGTATGAATTTGCTGTGACAATATTGTTCGAACTGGCGGAAGTTCCATTAGTATATTGCCAGTTTGTCAGATCGCCATCAGGCAATGGGGTGATGTCGCCCACCACAACGTTTATTCTATTGGGCTGCTCACCGGGATCTTTCACCAACCAGTCGATACCCCAAAAGTCTTCGGTAATCCACTCCTTGGTAGTTGTGACAGACAGGTCCGTTCCAGTAACATAGACGTATCTCTGACCGGCAAGGGGTTGATAAGAGTCTATCCGGTCGTCCCCGTCTTCTCTTTTGAAAACAGTAGTATTAATGTTCGGAATATTGACATTCCTGGTGGCGAGATCAATAATCTCAATCTTTCCTTCGATCCCGTCCCCGCCTGTATTAAGATTGTTTATGAATAGGTCATAGTTGGTCTGATTATCGACCGTAATCTCACCGAAACCATCAACCACCTTGAGCAGGCCTTTTCCGGTGCTCATGATGTGACCGGCCAGCCGCATGTAGCCGCCCTCAACGATCACATTATCCAATTCGATCCGGTCTTCGTTGTAATTGTACCAGGTTTCGATGCCTGTCCCTTCATTGGTTGTAAGGAACAGAAGGTTGGGATCACTCTCAATGTGATTGTTGCGGAAATCAGCGATCAGGTTGTTGATATCTGATTCCAGGATTACCGAACGGACAGGTTTTCCGCTCTGGATGGTGCCGTTGATGTTCAGGTAACGGGCGCTGATGTAAACGTTGTTGCCGGCGATTATCGACGATGAAACCTGAGTTTCGAAAAAGTGGCCGCTGCCGGAGCTGACACCCGGGTTCAGGGAAATGATCTTGTCGATGTAGCCCGACTTGTAAGAACCGCCGGAATCAAATTCCTTGCCGCCGAGTATCTGGAGGGCGTCCTCTTTGGTCGCTGCCAACCGGAAGGACTTGGCGGACACAGGAATCACGTAGTAGGTTTCCCCATCCTCAAGGCCGCCGATGGCGGTTCCGCTGCCGCTGTCGTAGCGCACCTTCTCCCCCGCGGTAAAGCCATGGGCGTAATCGAGGGCAATGGTGTCGGTGCGGGTAACAAGCTGCGGCAACAGAAAGGAGAACTTGAAGGACCCGAAGGAGATGGTTTGCCAAACCCAGCGGCCCAAATCGTAGGTCTGACGGGTGCCGATATCCTGAGCCGGTGTAACCATGGAAACCGGTGTCATCCGGTGGGTGCCCTCGGTACTGCTGATGATGATGACCGCCCCGCCGGAGGTTTCGGCGAGCCGGATCGAGTCTGAATCAACGGCGATCACATAGTAGATGTTGCCCCCGGTAAGGCCGCCCAGGACCGCGTTGCCTTCGCTGCTGTAGCGGACGGCCTGGCCGGTGGAGAGATGGTGGGCCGAACCGAAATGCACCTGGTTGCCCGAAACGCTGCCCGCGGCAAAGGAGAGGTCGGGATCGCTGCTGGCCGGGAACCCGCCCACATGGAAGAAGTGATCGCTCGTGAGCACAAAATCGCGTCCCGCGTCTATCTGGACGGTTTTGGCCGTAATAGACTCCTTGACGATGATACTGCCCTTACTGTTAAACAGCCTGGCCGTGCCCAGGATATTTAATATACTGCCCTGGACTACAATATCGGGAGCCGGCATGTTTTTGATGTCAGGATCAGTCGATGTCGCAGGGTTAAAGGTGCTCTCCACATTGATCATCGGTTCCGCCGCAAAACCGGAGGAAATCACTTCTGAAAACGCGACCTCGCCCATGTCCTTCAGGTTTCTCGCTTCTATCTGGGCTTTGTCAACGACCTTTACACCGTTGTAGATAATTCTTCCGCCATAGTCCCCCGGAATGATCAGATTGTTGATACGCAGGTAATAGGGGCTCTTGTTAATGATGTCGATCCGGGCGTCCCCGGCGCTCACCAGCCGTCCTGTACCGGACAGACTGCTGCCGATTATATTGATATCCCCTGAACTGGCCTTGATGTCGGGCACATTGATATAAACCACCTGGTAACCCTGGATGGGTACAAGTTGTCCATTCTCCTCCTTGGCCAGTTTGAGTTCAAAAAGCTGATCCTTCATCTGTTTGATCTGGGTTTCATACCCCTGGACCGCCGTGTTATTGCCATGGTGCTCGATTTTAAGCTTCTCCAGCCGCGTTATCTCATTGGTCAGGTTCTGGGCCAGGTCCTCAACCGTGAAACCCACATCACCGATGGCATCACTGACTCCCTTGCCCGTGACATCCACTCCCGAGACATTGGATTGATTTACAAGTACGTCCGTCGAAGCCAGGGTAAGAACCAGGCCGTCTTCCGAAATATTGTTGATCCTGTATTTCCCGTTATTCAGGCCTGAATTGGTAACGGTGATTGTCTGCCCTTCCCTGAATTCATCGGCCAGCCAGCTCCCTGCGGACCTTGTGATGGTATCGGGCCCGTTATTGAAACGGGTAAAGGTCAGTGAGGGAGTACCGGTCATGGTATTGGTGTGGATACCGATCGTGCGCGGAGCGGGCGCTGTCATTGATACATCGGATACGTTGGGCTCTGTATCAAGTGTATTCGTTTGTGACAGATAGAGAATGGAACCATCCGCGGAAACTTCGTCTATTTCGTAGGAGCCGTCGTTGTCGTTTGTCCCCGAGATCTGTATGACCAGCCCTTCGACAATACCGTCATCAGTAAAATTGCCTGTTTCTCTTGTTATTGTGTCTCTTGTATCGACATGCTCAAGGGCTAAGGGGTTAGATCCAGTACTCTGGAAAGTGGAGACCTTTTCTCCGGCAGCCTGAATATCCAGGCCCTGAGAACCCTGCTCATCGGAGAGTTCATCGTAAATATTCAGGTAAAGAGTAAGTCCGTCGGCTGAGACATCATCAATTATATAGGAGCCGTCATTATTATTCGATCCCGCGATGGTAATAACCTGGCCCGCCGCAAAACCGTCGGCAATCCAGCTGCTCATGGAGCGGGTGATGGTGTCGTTGCTGCTGTTGTCGTGGTTGAAATCGAGGGTAAAGTCTTCCAGGGCCGTGCCGGAGGTGGTCACCGTAACATCAGCCACAGCAGCCGATCCGTCGTTAGCGAGCGCGCCGTCAGCCAGGGAAAGGGTAGTCGCGGTGACGGTTGTGATAACGTAGGAACCGTCGTTGCTGTTAGAGCCGGATACCGTGATGGTCTGGCCGGCGAGAAAGCCGTCGCTAATCCAGTTCCCCTGGGTCCGGGTAATAGTATCGTCGTTGCCGGCAAAGGATAATGCCGGTTGGGCCAGTGAGGCACCGGCAGCAGAAACACTGAGGCTGGTGACGTCGGTCTCATTGGTCAGGGTCGGGCTGTTTGTCAGGGTCAGTGTCAGAGCGGAGACAGCGGAGATCTGGTAGGGACCGGCATTAGCCGTTGTACCAGCCACCGTAATGGTCTGGCCAACCAAAAATCCGTTTGTAATCCAGCTTCCGCTGCTTCGGGTGATGGTATCACCCGTGTCGGCAAAGGAAAGGGTCAGGCCGGAGGCGGAGACCACTGCCGAAGTCACGGCGGCACTTGACACGGCCGACGCATCGGCGGTGAGTTCGCCGTCGGCCAGCGAGAGAGTGTCTGCCGTAACGGCAGTGATCACATAAACGCCGTTGTTGGTGCCTGCATTGCTCACCGTAATGGTCTGGCCGGTGAGAAAGCCCTCTTCGATCCAGCTTCCCTGGGACCGGGTAATGCTGTCCGCTTCTGCGCCGTTGAGGCTGAAATTCAGGGTCAGGTCTTCCAGGGCCGCGCCGGCGGCAGTCACCGCGGCATCGGTCACGGCCGATGCGTCGTCGGTGAGCGGGTCGTTTGCCAGAGAGAGGGTTCCTGCCGTGACGGCAGTGATCACATAAACGCCGTTGTTGGTGCCTGCATTGCTCACCGTAATGGTCTGGCCGGCGAGAAAGCCCTCGTCAACCCAGCTTCCCTGGGACCGGGTAATACTGTCCACCCCTGTGCCGTTGAGGCTGAAATCCAAGGTCAGGTCGGTCATGGATAAGATCTGGTCCTCTACCACCTTTATGGAAACATTAGAGACACCATTTCCCTGAACAAGAGTTTCGCCCGGATTCAGATAAAGTGTGAGGCCATCACCGGAAATCTCGTTTATGGTAAAGAACCTGTCATTTTCATTGGCCCCGTTTACCACTATCTTCTGGTTAACAGCAAACCCGTCCTCACTAAAGCTTCCGTAAGAACGTGTTATTGTTCCGCGATCATCATCATCATTATTTACATCATCACCAATATCAATGGCGAAATCAATGGTGGGGTTACCCCACATCTCAATGCCCTGGGTTACCTGGGCATCATTATCCAGCGCATTATTGTCCAGGTGATATCCCGAATCTAGATAGAGTGTGAGGCCATCACCGGAAATCTCGTCGATCCGGTATGATCCGTCATTGTCGTCTGTGTCCGAAATCGTGACAAACGCCCCGACTGTAAACCCGTCAGCACCCCAGGTGCCGCTGCCGCTCTTCCGGGTAATGGTATCGCGCGCATCAACGTGCTGGAAGTCAAGAATTGGATTCCCCGTCAGGGAAATGTCACCATCGGCAATAAGGTTTTCATCTATAATAAGGAACTGTTTGTTTTGAATACCGGCCTCGACCGTTCCGTCGACCGTTACGGTTGTAGTAAGATCCTCCACGTCATAGCCGCCGGTCGTCTTGAGGGAAATATCGGCCCCGAAGAAATTGGCAATATCCTCGATTGCACCCATATAAAGATCCTGGTAGCTCCAGTTTCCCTGCGCGCTGAGATCGCTTACTACTGCCTTCAGGTTCACATCCTGTACACTCCCTACCCAGGCCCCTGAATCGATATTGATATTGCTGTTGGCAAAGATAATAGCGTTACCCGTGGGGTTGGATGGGATTGGAAAGGCGGTCTTGTTCCACAGATCGGTCTGCGCCTTGGCTTTGATATCACTTACGCGTACACCATCCCTTCCGTCATTGAGGTTGACGTCACCGTCTGCCCTCAACACGGCTCCTTCACGAACATTAATACTGTTGTTAACATAGACATTCGATTCGGATGATCCTTCGGCAAAACCCGCCAGGCCGTAAGTCTTGACATTGGTCTTGGTCTCCACATCAGCAATCGTAAGGGCGGACAGATTAAGGTCACCGACGCTTGACAGATCGGCATTATTGATTTGAATTTGTGCCGCGTTGGTATTATTAATAATCGACTCGGTAAAGGCCGTAGCCAGTGCGCCGCCCGAATCAAGCTTGGCCCTGTCCCTGGCGATAACGTCGTTGAAAGCTGTGAACTTGAATTCACCAGGATTAACAAGATCTCCTTCCACCTGGATATTGGCACCGTTGTGAACGGAAATAGTGGTCTGATTGTTGATGTTGGTTACACTGCTGCCTGCCGGAAAGGCCCCTACTCCGCCAGAGGCTGAAATAATGTTATAGGCTCCGCCGGCCAGCCAATCCTTCCGGATGCGGTTGTTGGCCTGGACATCCAGATCGCGGGTCTTGATAAGGGCATCTTCCTCGAATTCTGCTATAACCCTGGGATTGACGATGTTGGAAATATCCGCTCCCGCGGCATCGATCACACCACCTGAAGAACTGTCTACCTGGGCGTTAAACACAGAGGTGTGATCTGAGATGATTTCGAGGCTGTCTGCGTTGATGAACCTGTCTGTTGTTCCTGAGCCTACGGCTGTCCGTGTAAGGCCTGAGGTATTGGTCCCGGCCTCTGCTGCGGAAATAGCGATCACGCCGCCGCTGCCCGCAACCGACTTAGCTGTGTTGATGTCCGTGCCTGTGGCCTTGATGCTCAAGCTGCCCGCCGTCACGCTGACGCGATCGCCTATCAGCGATTCGATGGTTGTTTTTGAAACAGCGTTGGCCTGGTTTCCTCCGACCACGGCCAAGCCATAGCATTTACCCTCGGCAGAGACGGTCTGGTAGCTGGTTGAATTCGCGTTTACTTGGACAGCTCCGGCAACGGTCAGCGTGCTGTCATCTATGATCTGGCTTCGGACAATGCCTTTGTTTTCCGCTCGACTGTAAGTCGCGTTAACGCCCACCAGGCCACCGGACGAACCGGTAGCTTTGGCCTTGCCGGAGTACCCGCTCATGAGTTGGGTGGCGGAAACGTAGAGGTTGTCCGCAGTGATCGTGCCGCCCACATAAGCATTCACAATGGGTGACACAGTGGCGGTGGCGCTTGAAACGCCTACGGCCAGGGTGCCCGAGCTGACTCCTAAAGCCTCGACTACGGCCTTTGGCTGTGCCTCGGCTGTTATAATGATGTCTCCCGCCAGTATGTTCGATGAGTCCGCGTATGCTTCGACCATGGAAGTGATAACCGAGTTAGCAATTGAGCCACCCACGGAGATGGACAGAAGGCCTGAACTTGAAGAAAGAGTGGCAACCTTGGCTGTAGAGGTGGATTTGTCTCGGGCTTTGACCGTAAGATCACCTCCAAGTCCAAGACTGCTCCCCATAACATATGCCCTGGTGTTGTTGTTGATGGTGTTGAACGCCGTTGCTCCTCCGCCGCTGATGCTAAGGCTGAAAACACCCGCGCTTTTTGCTGCCGAAGCTGCAGCAGAAGTTGCGAAAATCGTGGCATTCTCAAAGGCCTGGACAGTCAAATTACCGGAAGTCGTATTCACCGTGGATGATTTCACATAGGCCTCGACCTCATTGCTGATGTGATTCTGGGCGATGGATAGGCCGATGGACACGGAAGAACTGATCAGCCCGACAGAAGCGGCCACGGAGGCAGCGCTTGCAGAAGTTGAGATTATCGATGTATCGCGGGCAGTGAGAGTAATGTCGCCTGCGACATTGACTCCGGCTCCCGTGGTGTTTTCTATAAAGGCCTTGACCTGGGTTGCCACCTTGTTTTCTACGGTAGAGCCTGCACCGCTGGATGACCCTGCCACAAGACCCGCTGAAACAGCAGCCGAAACCGCCATAACCGTGGCGGTGATGGTTTCATCGGCAATTGCCTCCTGAACGAGGTTGCCGTCAGCTTCAATGTTTGAATTGCTCACATAAGCCTGCACCTGCGCTGGTGTCTTACCGCCAAATAGATTATACCCGATCAGGTTGCGCGCTAATGACTTACCGATCGATCCGCTGATACCGACAACCCCGCCAGCCAGAGATGCAGAGGCGGAAATTACCTTGGCCTCGATCGTGGAGGTGTTCTGTGCTCTGACAGTCACATCACCGGCACTGTCAAGAGAACTTCCCTCTACAAAGGCGTTCGTCTTGGTCAGGATCACATTTGTCGCGTTCGCTCCAGCACTGCTTATGGCTACGCCAAGTAATCCGATGGCTGCGGAGACCGCGGCCGCAGCAGTTCGGGCGTTTATAGTGGCATTCTCAATGGCCTCCACGATGATGTCACCGCTGCTTGTCGTTTCTACACCGGCCGTGCTTGCGCCAGGAACATCGCCATCGGCATTGATTATGTAAGCTTCGACCTCGTTACTGATAACGTTCAGTGCAAGGGCCTCCCCGATAGATATGGCGATTCCCACCAGGCCGAAGGAGGCGGTCACAGCCGCCGCACCGGTATCAGCCTTAATGATCGAAGTATCCTGGGCCCGCAAGGTTAAATCCTGCGCCCTGATCCCTGTTGCACCGTCACCATCAATATATGCCTTGACATCGGTCGCGATCTGATTCAGGGTGCTTGCTCCGACCCCGCCGACTCCCACGCCTATAGCGCCTCCGGCGACCGCCGCCGCAGCTGCCAGGACCGTGGCGTTGATGGTTTCACTCGCCGTGGCTGTAACGGTAATATTCCCGCCGGCGTTAATACTGGAATTGCTCACATAAGCCTGCACCTGCGCCACCGTATCCGGGTTCTTGAACGGTACAAGACCCAGGAACAGATCCCACCCGATCAGGTTGCGTGCTGCCGATGTTCCGATGGACGCGCTGATGCCGACAACCCCGACAGCGAGAGAAGCAGCGGCGGATATGACTTTGGCCTCGATCGTGGAGGTGTTCAACGCATTGACTGTCACATCACCTTCACTACCAAGACTGACAAGAGAACTTCCCTGGATGTAAGCGTTTGTCTTGGTAAGAATAATATTTGTTGCGCCCGCTCCAGCACCGCTGATAGAAACGCCCAGTGCTCCGATGGCTGCGGAAGCCGCGGCCGCGGCCGTTTGGGCCTTTATAGTGGCGCTTTCAGTCGCTTCCAGGGAGATGGCACCGATCCTGCTTATCACGCTATCGGAATCTTTGATGTACGCCTCGATATCATTGCTGATCTTATTCTCGGCCAGGGCCGCGCCTATAGCGATGGAAACACCCACACCGCCAAATGATACCGCAACCGCTGCAGCCCCTCCATCAGCTTCTATCAATGAGGTGTCTGCTGCGGAAAGTGCCGCGCTTCCAACATCAATTACAGAATTTTCAATATATGCCTTGACTTCGGTTGCTATCTTGTTGATGGCGATAACACCTGATCCGCTGTAAGCAACCCCGAGAAGACCTCCGGAAAGGGCCGCTGAACCCGACAGCACAGTTGCCTTGATGGTTTCATTTGCCGTGGCTGTTTGCGTGAGAGCACCTGCTGCAGTAACGTTGGAATTTGTTATGTAGGCCCGAACCTGGGCGGGTATCCGAACATCAAAAAGATTATGGCCGATCAGGTTTCGTGCCAGAGACGCTCCGATTGAGACTCCGATACCGGCCATTCCGCCGCCGGCCAGGGCAGCAGACGCGGTTGCGACAGTCGCGTTAATCGTTGATGTGTCCGAAGCAGCAAGAACTACATCGCCGGCACTGTTAAGAGTACTGTTGTCCGTCACGTACGCGTTCGTCTTGGTGAGAATTATGTTGGTCGCGACTGCACCGGCACCGCTGATGGCGATTCCTCCAACCGAACCCACAGCGACAGAGAGGGACGCCGCTGAAGTCAGGGCGTTGATGGTGGCAGCTTCAACTGCCTGTATTGTAATAGCTCCGGCAGAATCCGTTGTAGCTCCGGCAGCATCTGTTGTAATCACGGTGGAATCAGCTATAAAAGCTGAAACTTCATTGCTTATCTCGTTATAAGCCCCGGCAACACCGATAGAAAAGGAAGCGCCAAAACCGCTGCCAAATGCCGCCGCCAGGCTGGCAGCTCCGGTAATAGCCGTGATCCTCGAGGTGTCTTCAGCCTTCATGGTCACACTGCCCGAATTGACGGTCGTCAAACGAACGCCGTATGCACTATCATTATCCACAAACGCCTTTACATCGGTCGCAATCGTGTTTATTGCAACTGCTCCCGCACCGCTGATACTCACTCCGACCGCGCCGGCGGAAAGTGCCGCGGAACCGGACACCACTATTGCGTCGATAGATTGATCCGAGATCGCTGTCACACCCGTGTCACCAATTGCGTCAATGTCGGAGTTCATTATATAGGCCTGTACTTCGGCAGGAGCCGACACAAGGTTAACCTGCTTCCAGAGATCTGTGTTGCCATAGTCCTGGTTTTTCAGGTTAACCGTAGTCTCGTCTTCAACAGGAACCAAGGCCTCTGAACCGATATACTCATAGATATCGCCGGCCCTGACGCCCTCTTCGATCTTGACGCGATCACCAAAAACAAAGGGATTAGTGCTTCTTTCCAGCCTGGGTGGTTCACTTCCTGTGGTGTAGTTGTAGGGAGTATCGAATCCCAATTCCCAGCCGATCAGGTTGCGGGCAAAAGAAATCCCGACAGAAGCTCCAACACCGACCACGCCTACGGCTACAGCAGCCGATGCGGAGACAACGGTCGCTGCGATCGTCGGCATGGTCACCTTGAAGTTATCTCCATCTCTTGTGATCACGTAGGAAGATCCGGTAACACGGTCCGTGACCGACCATTCGCTGCCCTCGGATCTGATGGTTACCGCCAGAGCTCCGGAATTTATGATGCCTTGACCTGTCAATATTACCGATAACGCGGCCATGAATGCTGCATCTTCAACGATATCATTAACCCTTTCGTCTTCTGTGACACCGGTGGTGTTGGTGTCATCCTCATCTGTAGATGCGGCATCGTCCAGCTTTTCGGCGAACCCATCGGCACCGCCCAGTCCCGCTACCGCTGCTGCTGCCAGGTCGTTCAGGGGCGGAGCCGCGGACAGGCTTTGGGCTGTAACAGCCACATCATGTTCACTGTCTATAATGCTGTCCTCTATATAGGCATTCGTCTTTGTCAGAATGACATTGGTCGCTTCCGCGCCTGCACCGCTGACAGCAACTCCTACCAGCGCAACAGCGGCAGATACCGATGCTGCCGCAGAGACAGCATTGATCTGGGAGTGTTCAAGGGCATTGACTTCGATGTCGCCGACCGTGGATGTAACAGTGCTGTCCATAATATATGCCGCAACATCATTTTCAATCGTATTGTGGGCCAGGGACACGCCGATAGAAACAGCGACGCCCACACCGCCGAATGCCGCTGCCGCAGAGGCAGAACCGGCAAACGCCATAATTTGTGACGTGTCATCAGCGGTTAAAGACACGCTGCCTGCATTAATTACGGAACCTTCATCAATGAATGCCTTAACGTCGCTGGTAATAATGTTAATGGCAAGAACACCGGTTCCGCTGACCCCAACTCCAACGCCGCCAGGAGCAATCGCCACTGAAGTCGCAAGAACTGCTGCCCGGATTGTTTCCTCTGCTGTGGCTGTCTGTGTATGAGCCCCGGTGGCGGTAATCTTAGAATTCCTTACATATGCCTGCACACCTGTGGTTTCAAATTCTGAACCGATTATGTTAGTGGCAAAGGAGGCGCCGACTGAAACGCCGACACCGACAGCGCCGCCGGCTATGGCTGCAGTTGAAGCCAAGACAATGGCGTTAATCGTAGATGTATCCGATGCCTCTATCGTAACAGCACCCGCACTGTTGAGGGTGCTGTCCAACACATAGGCGTTAGTGGTGGTAAGAATTACATTGATGGCAGCCGCTCCGGCGCCACTGACCGCCACTCCAACAGCGCCGATAGCAACAGACAACGATGCTGCAACAGTCAACGAGTTGATGGTGGCTGCCTCAATGGCCTCTATAGTGATGGCACCAGCAGGATCCGTGGTCTTCACGCCATCGTCAGCTTTGGAGATAAAGGCTGCAACATTATTACTGATCTGGTTATAGGCTCCGGCTACTCCGATGGAAACAGCCACTCCCACGCCGCCAAAGCCTGCTGCCAGACTCGCGGCTCCGGTAACAGCCGTGATCCGAGATGTGTCTTTAGCCAAAAGACTTACGCTGGCAGCCTTTATGCCTGCAGTTTCACCGTTACCGATTGCTCTATCGCCTTCAATGAATGATTGAACATTAGTAGTGATCGTGTTTATTGCAACGGCACCGGCGCCGCTGACACTCACGCCGACTCCGCCGCCTGAAGCTGCTGCCGAACCGGCAACAACCAGGGCGTCAATGGACTGATCCGAGATCGCCATCTGGGTCAGGCCGCCGATTGCGTCAACGCTGGAGTCCAACATATAGGCTCGGACCTGGGCCGATTCCTCTGCTTCAACAAGATTGGTCAGTTCCCATAGATCGTCGTTGCCATAGTCCTGCATGGACAGTTTGCTGCTGCCCACAGACTCCCACAAATCCGTGTTTCTATAATTCGCGTTGCCGAGATTGACCTGGCTCCCATTATTTCCGATGTAGCGGTAAATTGCCGTCCCGGTACCCTTGTCTGCATCGTAGCCCGAGTTCACCTTCACCAGATCGCCATTGTTGAGCGATTTTGAGCCGTCGGCCGAAGTGTATCGATACATATCCACTGTTTGGCCAATATATTCATAGACATGGCCCTCTCTGACGCCGTCTTCTATCTTGACTGTCTGGCCATTTTCGAGCCGAGCAGGCTCATCTCCGGTGGTGTAGTCGGCAGGGTAACCTAAATCCAGTTCAAAACCGATCAGATTGGCTGCAAAGGAGACCCCGATTGAAACCCCGACTCCGACCGCGCCACCTGCAATGGCTGCAGATGCGGATATGACGGTCGCCCCAATGGTCGGCATGGTTACCGTGAAACTGTTGACGTCTCTGGCAATAATATAGGAGGATCCGGTTATCCTATCCGTGACCGACCACTCCTCGCCCTCGGAACGGACAGTTACTGCCAGGGCGCCGGAATTCATGATGCCCTGAGAAGTTAATAGTCCCGATAACCCTAAAAGAAAAGTAGTGTCAAGGGCGATGTCATCAGCCCTTTCATTCGTTCCTTTTGTATCTTCGTTATCAGCATCCGTGGTAGAAGCGTCGTCCAGTCCTTGAGCAAAAGCATTGGCCGTTGCCTCATCCGCCATTGCCAAGGCATTCAGTGCTGGTGCAGCGGACAGGCTCTCGGCAGTTACAGCGACATCGCCGGCACTGACGAGAACGCTCTCTTCTACATAAGCATTGGTCTTTGTAAGGATGACATTGGTCGCTTCCGCACCGGCGCCGCTGACCGCGACCCCAACGCCGCCGATTGCCACACCAACCGATGCTGCGGCAGAAACGGCATTGATCTGGGAGTGTTCAATGGCATGCACTTCAAGGATTCCGTCCGTGGAGGTAGTGGTAACAGTGCTGCCCGTAATATAGGCCGCAACATCGTTATGAATCATGTTGTGGGCCAAGGCCACACCGATAGACACGGAAACACCCACGCCACCGAATGCCGCCGCCACAGAGGCGGACCCGACAAACGCCAGTATCCGTGAGGTGTCATCCGCGGTCACAGACACGCTGCCCGCAGTGATTGTGGAACCGCCTTCTATGGTCGCCTTGATATCGGCGGTGATCATGTTAATGGCAACAACGCCTGATCCGCTGACACCGACACCAACGCCACCAGCAGCAATTGCAGCTGAAGCCGCAATGACGGCTGCCCTGATTGTTTCAGCCGCTATGGCGGTCTGGGTAAAGGCGCCATCAGCAGTGATAGTAGAATTATACACGTAAGACTTGGCGCCGGCATAGTTCAATTCCGAACCGATAAAGTTGCCAGCAAAAGATGCGCCGATGGAAACTCCCACGCCGACTCCTCCGCCGGCTATAGCGGCTGTTGCTGCCAGCACAACTGCGTTAATCGTCGATGTGTCCGACGCATTAATCGCCACGCCGCCGCCGCTGTTGAGAGTGCTGTCCAGCACGTAGGCTTCAGTCGTTGTCAGGATAACGTTCGAAGCTGCTGCTCCAGCACCGCTTACGGCAACCCCGACACCGCCGATAGCAACGGCGAGTGATGCCGCTGTGGTCAGGGAGTTGATGGTCGCGGCCTCAATGGCCTCAACCGTGATGTCACCGCCTGTGGTTGATACGCCCGCTACATCCGCTACATCGTCTCTGGCTGCATTGAAGATATAGGCTGCCACATCGTTGCTAATCTGGTTATACGCTCCGGCAATTCCGATCGACACGGCCACACCTACACCACCGAATCCAGCAGCCAGGCTGGCGGCACCGGTAAGGGCCGTGATCCTCGAAGTGTCTTGTGCACTGATTGTTATACTGCCGGCACTGATGACTTTGTCACCGGTTCCGTCGCCTTGGATAAACGCCTTGACATCGGTTGTGATTATGTTCACCGCGCCGGCGCCAGCACCGCTGACGCTCACGCCTACACCGCCGCCTGAAGCAGCGGCCGAACCGGCCACAACGAGCGCGTCAATCGATTGATCCGAGACCGCCGTCTGGTTCAAACCACCCACAGCATTAATGCTGGAGTTGACAACATAGGCCTGCACCTCGACAGAGTCATCCTCAAGATTAACCTGCTTCCAAAAATCGGTGTTGCCATAGTCCTGCATGGAGAGTTTGGCGCTACCCACAGACTCCCAGAGGTCAGTGTTGGTATAATCCTGGGTGCTCAAATTCCTGGAGGTATTATTATTTCCAATGTATTTGTAGATGGCTGTTCCGGCACCCTTATTAGTATCGTAGCCCGAATTCACCTTTACCAGATCGCCTTCATTGAGCGTCTTTGTACCCTCACCGGAATCGTAGTCGTAAAGATCTGTATCTTCGCCAACGTATTCGTAGACATGGCCTTCTCTAACACCTGATTCAATCTTTACGCGGGTAACGTCTGCATCAGATCCGTAATCACCGCTTTCCAGGTGCTTGATCGTATCTTCTGTGGTGTGGTTATGGGGCGTATTCAATCCCAGTTTCCAGCCGATCAGGTTGGTCGCAAAGGCAAGGCCGATGGAGACTCCGACACCCACAGACCCGCCGGCGACTGCGGCAGCCGCAGATATTACGGTCGCGCCGATCGACGACATGGATACAGTAAAGTAATTATCTACTCTGGTTACGTTGTATGAGTAACCAGTAACACGGTCGGTAACCGACCATTGCTCACCCTCGGTGCGGAGAGTGACTGCAAGCTCGCCTGAATTCAGTATTCCATTATTATTTAAATAAACGGCTAACGTCTTGGTGAGGAAATTATTATCAGCATTGATGTCTTCATCTCTTTCGTTGACAGCATCATCGTCCGGATCGTCAGGGTCATCTGTATCTGAATCGGGATCATCACAATTATCCGCATCCGTGGAGGAGGCATCGTCCAGTTTGCCGGCGAACGAATCAGCATCGCCACCAACATCAGCCTCTGTCAGGTTAAACAGACCAGGCGCCGCGGACAGGCTCTGGGCATTTACATCAACATCGCCCTCGCTGGTAATGGCGCTGTTTTCAATATAAGCGTTAGTCTTTGTGAGGATTACATTGCTTGCCTCTGCTCCGGCTCCTGCGACCGATACGCCGACGCCGCCAATGCCAACTGCCAGCGCTGCCGCGGCAGAGACTGAGTTGATCATTGTGTGTTCCAGAGCATGTACTCCAACATTGCCGGTTGTCGACTCGACAGTGCTGTCTTTAATGAACGCGGCAATATTATTATCGATCATATTGTGGGCCAGGGCCACGCCGATAGATACGGCAACACCCGTTCCGCCGAACCCGCCTGTTATTGCGGCTGCCCCGCCATAGGCCATAATGCGGGAAGTATCATCAGCGGTTAATACAACACTGCTGCCCGTAACGTTGCTGGAATTGCTGATATAAGCGTTTATGTCGGTGGCCAGCATGTTTATGGCGACCACGCTGGAACCACCAACGCCAACGCCAGTGCCGCCGGCCGCAATCGCTACAGAACCTGAAATGATTCTGGAGGTGATGGTCTCCTCAGCCTTGGCGGTCAACTTCACATCGCCGCCGGCCGTGATTTCCGAATTTTCAACATAAGCTCTCACCTGTGCGGGATCTTTAATGGGTATGACACCCAGGAGCAGGTCGTATCCGATCATGTTGCTCGCGTAGGCGGCGCCGATGGAAACACCGACCGCTGTTCCGCCGCCGGCAACGGCCACCGCAACCGCCGCAACGGTGGCATCAATCTTGGATGTGTCAGTGGCACTGATTTTAAGATGACCAACATCACCCGCCAGAACCGTTGATAGGACACTATCTTTTACATATGCGTTGGTCTTGGTTTGAATCGAATTGGTTGCGGCCGCACCGGCCCCGCTGACGGCCACGCCGGTTCCACCGATAGCGATAGAGACGGATGCCGCGGTGGTTACGGTGAAGATCTCGGAGGACTCTGTGGCTGATACCGTGATGGCACCCGAAGTTGTACTTACACCGGTATCGGCCCTGGTAATGAAGGATGAAACGTCGTTGCTGATCCCGTTGTGTGCAACGGAAATGCCTATGGCTATGGCAACGCCGGTTCCTCCAAATCCCGCTGCCAGGGAAGCAGCGCCGGTAATAGCGTTGATGCTGGAAATATCGTCCGACGTTACAGTGATGGTTCCGGCCTCAATACCGTCCACTCCGTCGCCGTCTATATAGGACTTGACATTGGCCGAGATCAGGTTCATTGCGCCCACACCGGCTCCAGCGACAGAAACACCGGTACTGCCGCCCGATGCGGCCGCTGACCCGGCGACTACTATCGCATCAATATTCTGTTTCGATTCGGCCTTAATCGTGAGGTCTCCATTGGCCTTGATACTCGAATCAAGTACATAGGCCTGAACCTCAATCGGTGATTCTCCGAGGTTCACCTGCCGCCACAGGTCAGTGTTTCCATAATCCTGTGTGGTGAGCCGAGCGCTGCCCACGGATTCCCAGAGGTCCGTATCGGTATAATCCGCGCTGCCCAGGTCAACGACGTCATCATCGTCACCGATGTAGCGATAAATAGTTGTTGCCGCGCCCTTTTCCTTGTCGTAGCCGACCTCCAGGTTAACAAGATCTCCCTCGTCGAGTGTCTTCAGGCCATCATCAGTAGTGTATTTATAAAAGTCCGCTGTTTCGCCTACGTACTCGTATACGTTTCCGGCACGGACACCTGATTCAATCTTGACGCGATCTCCCGTTTCCAGCCTGGATGGGTCATCACCTGTCGTGTATCTGTAATCCGTATCAAGAATTGCATCCCAGCCGATCACGTTGCCAGCCAGTGAGACACCGATGGAAACACCGACGCCCGTACTGCCGCCGGCGGCCGCAAATGCCGTGCTGACGATTATCGCCTTGATCGACGCATCGTTGGTCGCGATAACATCGACGTCATTGGAGTCGATAATCGAGCTGGTCCCTATGTAGGCGTTTGTTTTGGTCAGGATCACATTGGAGGCTTCGGCCCCGGCACCGCTTACTGCGACACCGGTGCTTCCGGCTGCGATTGAAAGTGCAGACGCTGATGAAACCACGCGTATTCCTGATGTTTCACTGGCCGTTACACTAATATCTCCACTGGCGTTTATCCCCTGATCAACATTAGCAATATAAGCAGCCACATCACTCGTGATCATGTTATGACCAAGGGAGACACCGACAGATATTGCCACTCCGGTGTTTCCGAAGGATGCGGATATTGATGCGGCGCCAACCAGTGCTGTTATCGTTGAGGTGTCAGTGGCAGTCAGTGAGACATCTACGGCTCTTATTCCTTCATCCATACCACCGCCGATTGCCATATCACCATCAATGTAGGATTTGACATCTGCACCGATCATATTGAGTGCGAGAACCCCAGACCCTGCGATCGCGACGCCTGTTCCACCGCTTGCGGCGAGTGCCGCCGAGCCGGCCAGGGTTATCGCGCCGATGGTCTGACTGGCGGCTGATGAAAGTGTCACATTACCTGCCGCATCGACACTGGAATTACTGATGTATGAGTGAACCGCTGCCGGTTTAGATGAGCTGTTCCATTTGTAACCGATGTAGTTTATCGCAACAGCTGCGCCGATGGAAGCACCGACACTGGTTCCACTACCCGCGGCTACGGAAGCGGACAAAGCACCTGTGACCGAGGCGATACCGGAAGAGTTGGTCGCTGTGACCGATACGTTTCCGGCACTGGTGACAGCGCTGTTCTCAATAAAAGCCTTCGTATCGGTCAGAACAATGTTCATTCCGAGGGCTCCGGCCCCGCTGATTGCAATCGAAGAACTGCTGGCGGAAAAAGCCGCGGCCACGGACGCCGCAGCTGTCACGGCATTGATCGATGCCTGTGAAACACTAAACTGACCGGCACCGCCATTGGCGTCGGGATCATACGCAATGAAATACGTCAATCCGCCGCCCGTTGTCAGTGCCCAGTTTGTACCCTCCGTCTCCGGTTCTTCGCCCGCCGGCGCGGATAGTTCGCGTTCTGCCATTTTGGACAGACGAATCTCACCGACGAGTACTATGCCTTCGAGAAGGAAATCCGCACGTAACGTGTCCAGAATGGCAGCGTCAACACCTTCATCATCTGCAGCTTCGTCAGAGGGTGTATCAGGATCGTTTTCATCGACCTTGGCCGCGTTATCAAGTTGTGTTGCAGTGAGGGAAATGCCGTCATCAAACAGGGGTTTCCCCTGGCTTCTGGCCGACAGGGTGATGTCTCCGCTGTTTGTCGTGATATTTGCGCCACGGACAAAAGCATCTACGTCGTTGCTGATTTCATTAAACGCCAGTGACAGCCCCACCGCCACCGAAACAGCACTATTACCGGACAGCGAGGCGGCCAGGGAAGCTGCCCCGGCAAATGCCGAAATACCCGAAGAATCATCGGCGGTAATGGAGACCGATTCGGCACTGATGACGCTGCCGCTACCATCAATGTACGCTTGTACCTGGGACTGGATTTCATTATCCGCATAGACCCCTGCCGCGCTTACCGAAACGCCCGACTTGCCGCTTGCGGCCACACCCGCCGCACCAGCCATTACCACGGCATCGATCGTCTCCGTACCCGCCGCATCAATGGTCAGTGTACCACCAGCCGTAACACTCGAATCCGCAATGTAGGCCTTTACCTCGGCCGCGTCGCTGCTCAGATTGACCTGTCGCCAGTAGTCCCGGTCGCCGAAATTCTGTGCTGCCAGCGGCACACCATCCGAGTCGTCGCCATCAACATCCGTCAATGTCGTCGAGCCGATGTACTCATACACGTCACCGGAGAGCGACCCATCGACTACACGAACCGTCTCCCCCTTGGTTAGCGTCGCGGGTGTATTGTCAGTGGTGTGGTTCGCCGCCTCACTGGTCGAGTCCCAACCAATGAAGTTCCGCGCCACAGACAATCCAAGGGCAACCGCCTGAGAGCTCTTGCCACCAATAGCCACTGAAACTGCAGCCGAACAGACCAATGCATCTATCTTTGAACTACTGTCTGAATCAATGGTTACATTTCCGTCAGCCACAACAGTACTGTTGGCAATGTACGCGTTGTCCCGACCCAGAATCGTGTTAAATGCCAGCGTAGCGCCGCCGCTAACCGCCGGGCTGCTATCGAACCCTGCCGCGATGGCGATCGCCGTGGCCGTAGCCGTAGCATCGATCACCGCATCCTTGGCAACGGTGATCAGAACCTGTCCGTTGTTCGACCGCACAGGCGTGGCGGCAGAACCCGAGTTGGCTATATATGCCAGGACGTCATTGCTGATATCGTTACGTGAGGAGGTCAATCCAACAGAAACTGCCGTCGATTTCTTAACACCCACTGCAATGGCCAGGGATGAGGCCGAAACCGTACTGTCGATCGCCGATCCGTCCTTTGCCTGAACGGTAATGTCGCCAGTCGCCGCGTTAATCTCGGTGGCATGATCGATAAACGCCTCGACATCCGTGCTGAGCTTGTTCATGCTCACCACGGCACCGACACTGACTGTCGTGTTTTCGCCCAGGCTTGCGGAGATGGATGTGGCTGAGTTGTGGATCACCGCGTCGATATTAGTGGTGGCGGTCGCCGTCACGCTGACGGCGCCTGCGGAGTTGAGGGTCGTGTTGTCCGTGTATGCCCTCGTTCCCGCGGGGATTTCCGTACCGATATCAGTGCCTATGATGGCGTCAATGGCGTTGAACAGGACGTTCTGGGCGTCCCAGCCGATGGTATTGAAGGCCAGCGTGACCCCAACAGAGGTGCCGTTTGAGACGATGCTGCTGGTGATCTCGGCAGTGATTGTAGAGGTGTTCTCGGCGTTCAGGATTACATCGCCTGCGTTCGTAGTCGTAACCGAGCTATTGGTTATGTGAGCATTTGCCTCGCTCAGTACCATGTTGGTAGCGATCACGCCGTTGACAGCCACCGACTTGCCACCGCCGAGGATGCTGCCACCACTGGAGGTCACCGTACTCTGATCCACCGCGCGTATGGTGGCGGTCTCGAGCGCGGTGATCTCAACGTTACCGGCAGCCTCCACTGTGGCGTTGCGGACAAAAGCCTCCGCACCGCCCCTGGCATCGTTGCGGACGACAAGTCCGCCGAAGGCCATCGAATCGGAATCACTGAAATTGAAATTCAGGCCCGGTATCAGCTCCCGGGGATCGACGCTGATCAGTTCCAGCCATCGGCCGGTGGCGGTGTAGTCCTCCAGGGCCAGGTCGACACCGGTGTCGTCCGAACCGATAAAGCGATAGGTCCCTCCGGGGGTGGCCTTGAGCTTCTTCCACAGCGCCGCGTTGGTAAAAACCTGCCCGTCCAGGTCCACGGGGCCCGCCAGGGGTGTGTCCCCCACGTACTCAAAGACGTCACCCTCAGAGGCGCTGCCGTTGGCCATGTCGAACTCGACCTGGACCCGATCACCCTTCACCACCTCGTCCGGTTCCTCCAGGGTCGTGTAGTCCACGTCGTCCACATGCACCCCGTCAAGGGTCTTGAGATCCCGTATTCCGGAACGGTCTGTGTACTGGTATTCGTCCAACACATTGTCGACGAACTGGGTCACCAGGCTGATGCCGAAATCGTTGGTGGTGCTGGAGATGGCCGCCATCCGGCTGTTGGCAAAGATGTCGGCGTTGTCCTGGGCGGTGATGGAGACGTCAGCACCGCGGGCATCCACTCGCCTGGTGGTATCTGTATTGTCGATATAGGCCATGGCTTTGGCATTAACCATGTTGCTGGCCAGGACAAAACCCACCGCCAGACTGGATGCGTCCTTCAGGGCATAGGCCGCCGAGGTGGTTTCGTTGCTAACGGTCGCATCGATCATGGCCGCATTGATAGCGGACAAGCTGATTGCCCCTGCCGCATCGATTGTCGAGTTCAGGATGTAGGCATTGACCCCCGCTTGTTGCTGGTTACCGAAGGCATCGGCTATGAGCGGATCTCCGATCAAGGCGTCTATGGTATTGAACAGGAGGTTCTGCGACTCCCACCCCAGCGTGTTGAACGCAAGCGTGACGCCGACACCCGTGTCACCGGAGGTGGTGGTACTAATGGTCTTGGCATCGAGTGTCGAGGTATTCCGGGCATCGATGACCAGATCCCCGACTGTTGTCGTCACATCGCTGTTGCTGATATGGGCATCTGCCTGACTTAGTACAATATTGGTGGCGATGGTGCCGTTCACCGCTACTGACTTGCCTTTCCCAAAAGCGCTGCCGCCGGATGAAGTGGCCGAGCTTTCCGTGGTGGCGCGGATCGTGGCATTTTCGATTGCTTTTATCGTTACGTCATCGGCGGTGACATCACCCTTGTCCAGATAAGCGACCGCGCTGCTGCGAAGCTCGTTAAGCACGACCAAACCGCCTACGCCGATGGAATCCGATTCCGTAACGTTTATTCCCTCAGGAAAGAGCTGTGTTTCGATCACTTCCTTCCAGTATCCGGTGTCGCTGTAATCCTCCGTACTGAGATCCCTCCCGACACCGTCCGCGTCGGGCCCCATGTACTGATAGATGCTGCCCGCATTGCCGCCGTTGGCATAGTCGTCGCTGAGACGAATA
>JAGLUH010000158.1 GCA_023134875.1 Candidatus Zixiibacteriota bacterium | reverse complement strand
TGCGTCTGCACCGAGGAACGCTCCAGAAAATCGAGTTGTCGCTGCATCGTCTGGATTTCACCGCGCGAGGCGCACCCTGCGGTCAGCAGCAACATCAGCAGGGAGAGAATCATTGCCGAGTGTTTCAAGACAGTTCTCCTCGGAGCCTGACAGATGCCGGGCCGGCTCCGACGCCTGAGATTATTCGGTCACAAACTCAGCGCGGCGATTCTTCGCCCAGGCGATCTCATTATGACCTAAATCGACCGGTCTTTCCTTGCCGTAACTGATAATCGAAATCCGGTCGGGGTTGATACCGAGACTGACCATATAGTCGCGGGTTGAGCGCGCCCGTTTTTCGCCCAGGGCAAGGTTGTATTCCACCGTCCCCCGCTCGTCGCAGTGACCCTCAATCAACACCGTCAAATCGGGATTGGCCTTCATGAGTTGCACATTGGTCTGAAGACCTCTCCTGGCGTCATCCCGCAGGTTGTACTTATCGAAGTCGAAGTAGACGGTGACAAAACCGATATCTTTTTCAACTTCGACTTCTTCGCCGCCTGGTGGTGTTGTTGGCGTTGTCTCGTCAGTAGGTGTCGTGGTTTCTTCCAGCGGTCGGGTTTCCGGTTCAACCACCGGTTTCTTGCCGCAACCTGCGAACATAGCCAGAAGCGACAAAGACAGCAGAAGTGCCAAAAGTTTCTTCATTACGGTTTCCTCCTTGAGCAGCAACAGCTTAAAGCCGTCAGACTCCAAGCTACCTTCTTATATTCTTCGCCTGCTATATTAAACTGTTCAATACCCTTGTCAACCTTTTCCTCACCCAGGAGCTGCATCAGTCTGTAAAGGGTTGCCAGGCGGGATTAGATGATTTGCCGTCATGGGTGATTTTCTTGAGCCGCTTGCCGAAGCGATCCATGATACATAAATCTTTCTGTGAACCTACTCTCTTGCAGTAAACTAAGTGCCAGCCATCGGGAGACCAGTGCGGATTCTCATTTGAGCCACTCTGGTCGAGGCGCGTGAAATTCTCGCCATTGACGTCGATCGTGCAAATCTGAAAGGCGCCATTGCGGCCCCGGGAGACAAAGGCGATCTGATCGCCACGCGGTGAAAAATCAGGAGAGTCATTGTACTTGCTCTCGAAGGTCAGCCGCTGCACGTTCATGCCTTCGGCATCCATCAGGTAAATCTGCGGTGAGCCGGAACGATCCGACTGAAAAGCGATCATGTTGCCGGAAGGTGACCAGGAGGCGCCCACTTCAATCGAGGGAATCCGGGTCAGTCGCCGTTTGAGCTTGCCATCGCGGTCGATCACGTAAAGCTCGGCATTGCCATCCTTGGAAAGAGAGAGGATTATCTCCTGGTTATCGGGTGAAACCGCCGCCGCATTGTTGGAAACTGGATAATTCGATATCAGCCGCGATTTCGCCGTTTTGATGTTATGCTCCCAGATTTGCTGTTTGCCGCGCCGATACGAGGTGAAGAGTATCTTATCCTCGCGCTGATCCCAGCAGGGTGAAAGGTTATGCGACTCATCGGCGGTCAGGCGCACGATGTTGGCACCATCATAGTCGCAGATATAAAGTTCCTTGTGTCCGGTGACAGCGGAGATAAAGGCGATCCTGGTCGTGAAGAAAGGCGCTTCTGCGGCGATGTGTCTGACCGCCTCGTCGGCGATCATGTGCGCCAGCCGCCGATAATTCTGCTTGCCGGTTTTCAGCCGGCCCCGATCGAGTTGATTAGTGGCTCCGGTGGTGAACAACTCCTCGATCCGGTACTCAACCCGCAGATTGTTACCGTCAACCTCCACCTCGCCCTCAATCAGGTATTCCGCACCCATCCGGTACCAGACGACTGGTGTGATCTCGGTAATCTCCCAGACATC
>JAGLUH010000157.1 GCA_023134875.1 Candidatus Zixiibacteriota bacterium | reverse complement strand
ATCTTGTACGGTTCCCAGACCCGCTTGATCACGCGGGCGCCGATGTCAACCCCCGATTGCGCCTGAAGGCAGGAGATGTTTGCCAGCAGCAATACTACCGGCAGAACCAGCCCCCAATATGTCTTTTTCTTGCTGTTAGGGGACATAACCGAATTCCAGATGAACGCCGATGTAGTCATATTCGAAGTTTACCGGAAAGCTGGGGAAGCGGTTTACTCTCATTACCGCATAGAGAGCTGATTTGTCAAAAGTGGTGATGCCGGATGATTTCTCCACTACCGGTTCACCGATGAGATAACCATCGCGGCCGATCTGGAAGTAGATGGTACAGTATACTGACGTGGCCGAAGTAACCGGATTACGCCAGGCACGAGCGATTTTCCGTTCCAGGAGAGCGGTATTGTAAGGCAGTCCGAAGTGACCATAACCGCCCGGCTCGCCGGAACCGTCACCGGTGCCAGCACTGACCGAACCGGCAATATCAAGCCCCCCCTTGCCGTCTGCCTCCGGTTGGCTCACAGCCGGTTTGGCCTCTTCCCGCTCAGTCTTCGCTACGACTTTCTCCGGCTTTGGTTTCGGTTGCTCTACGACGATAGTCTCCATGGTATCGGGCGAGGCAAGCTTGAAGACGTCATCAATTATCTCATCAGGAACAGCCTCGGGAATCTCCAGTGGTTCGATCTCGGCGATCTCTTCGGATTTATCCTCGTGAGGAACAATCGGCACTGGTTCCGATGATGTTGGCGGCAATTCCATCCCCGCCAGGTTCACCTTCATGATCTCCGGCGTGCCGCTAAACCGGCCGCTCGAGGGGTTGAAAATTATAATCAAGGCCACCAGCGTCAAGTGTCCCAATAGCGATACTAGTAAGTCTCGTCTCACAGGTTATTCTCGATCCCCCATTATTCGTTGGTTGTCTCTTCTTGTGCCGGCAGTTTCGTCACTAAACCGACCTCAATGATACCGGCGTTCTTGATTCGTCCCATCACATCAACCACCACACCGTGAGTCACCGATTCATCAGCGCGCAGGAAGACTTGCTTGATATCATTTTCATCATAAGCCCGCCGCACCGCCGCTTGAAAGCGATCCAGCTCAACGACACGATCATCGATATAGGTCACGCCCCTTTCGTCAATAGTCACCACCACCCCGTCAGAAAGAGTAGCGTCAGCCATCCTGGTTTCCGGCAGATTGACGTCAATGCCCGATTGCATCAGCGGTGCGGTAATCATGAAGACGATCAGGAGCACCAGCACGACATCGACAAGGTTGGTGACATTAATGTCATGCATCTTGGGATATAATCGATTTTCTCTTTTCCGTCTCATTGATCCTGCTCCTGGGAGACGACGGTCAAGAATTCAAGGCTGAAATTATCGAGATCATCGGCGATGTTTTTCAGTCGTGTATTGCACCAGTTGTAGCCGATGACGGCGGGAATCGCCACCGCCAGGCCGAAGATTGTCGCTACCAGAGCTTCGGCAATACCGGGCGCCACCACTATCAGCGATGCCGAACCCTGCGCCCCGATATTCAGAAAAGCGCACATGATACCCCAGCAGGTACCGAGCAGCCCGAAAAAGGGTGCGACATTACCGGTAGTGGCCAGGAACGGCACCGACCGTTCCAGGAAGCCTACTTGCACTGAGGTCTCTCGTTCCAGCACCCGATCAATCGCCGCCAGTTCATCACGAGTCAGCCGAACCGCCAGATCGCTGTCGAAACCTTCCGGACTGTGCAGCCTGAGCAGGTTCTGATATTCCTGATATCCCTGCTCGAAAATCCTGGCCAACGGTGTTCGCTGGTAAACCAGCAGCTTGGCTTTAACTTCCGCCAATTGGCGCCGTCGCCGGAAAGTCGTGAGAAAGAGCCTGCTTTCCTTGTCGACGGCTCGGAAAATCCGCCACTTGTTGAAAATCACGCCCCAGGAACCAAGACTCATAGCCGCCAGGATAAAAACAATAACCCACATGAAGAGCGACGCGTGCGACAAGAGTTCCCAGAAATTTCCCTGAATCAGTAGTATCTTTACATACATTGTTGTCCTTTCTCTCCTCAAGCCGACCGGATAGCTATATCTTGTACAGGCCGGCGCTGCTTTTATTTCCCAAAAGATATATTAACCTGCTTAAAGAGCTACGCAATACGTTTTACGACACTATACGATTAGAACAGATCGCCGGATTCTGAAGATTGATCGTTAAGCAGTCTTTTGGCAATCTCAATCGGGGAAAGACCCTCACGGTGAAGTTGCCGGGCCTGTTGCAATGGTTGCGGCAGACCGCCGAATTGGGATTCAAACAACAGAGTGGGGAAATCGGTGGCGAATTTCGCCCCCGACCAGCGGAGCCGGCCTTTATCAAGCAGAATCAGCCGGTCGGCGACACGGCTGACAAAATCGAGATCGTGACTTAAAATCAGGATTGTTTTGCCCGAACGTCTGAGATGGTGGAGCAGTTCCAACAGTTGCTGTGTTCCCTGCCAGTCCAGACTGGCGGTGGGTTCGTCAAGGATCAGTATCGGGCGATTCATTACCAATAGTGACGCTAAAGCCAGCCGTCGCTGTTCGCCGCCCGACAGAGTGAAGGGCGACCGCACGGCGAATGAGTCATAGTCAAGGCCGACCAATGCAAGAGAATCAGCAACCCGCGCTTTCGATTCGTTTACAGGTAGTTGTTCTGACTCGATGCCAAACGCCACTTCATCATGCACGTTGTCAGCAAAAAACTGTCTTTCGGGGAATTGCATCAGATAGCCAACCAGCCGATCACCCTCCTGGTTACTAGGATATCTGATGATGCCGGCGGTCGGTGTCAATAGACCTGATAGAAGTAAGCCGAGGCTGCTCTTGCCGCTGCCCGAAGAGCCGACAATGGCAATGATCTCACCAGTGGAAACCGCCAGGTCAATTTCTCTGACGGCATCGGTGCCCGCCTGATAGGAAAAGCTGACATTTTCTGCTTCGATGACATTCGACTCTTTTCTGTCGCCTATCGCCGAGGCAGAATACTGCTTCTTTTTCGTGGTCTGAATAGCATCGGAATCGGTCTTAAGCTGCTGCCAGGTCTGGGAGGTGAATAACGCATCGGCAGAACCGTCGAATACCAATTGTCCCTGATCGAGCAGCAGCACCCGCTCGAATTGCAGAGCTTCAGAGGGGAATTGCGTCGCCGCCAGAATCGTAGTGGCATCAGTAAAGAGAATCTCCCGCAGCCGTTCTTTACCGGCGTAATCCAGGAAAGAGGTTGGTTCATCCAGAAGCAAAATGGAGGGCGATGGCGCCAGCGTTCCCGCCAGCGCGGTACGCTGCTCTTCACCGGCAGAGATCGCTTCCGGGTGACGCTTAAGCAAATCAATCAGCCCAAATCGTTGCGCCATTTCCTCCACCCGCTTTTTCATCACGTCCGGCGGAAATGCCAGATTTTCAAGGGTGAAAGCAATGTCACTCTCGATGGTGGTGGCAACGATCTGATCCTGTGGATTCTGAAAAATAAAACCAACCTGGGAACGTACTTTCAGAGCGGCTCTCTGATCATCGGTGGCGTCGCCGTCAATCAGTACGTGCCCGTTGCCGGGCATTAACAATCCCGCCGCCAGTTTAAGCAAGGTCGACTTGCCGGAACCGTTCAGTCCCAACAGGCAAACCTTCTCTCCCTTGTTGATCGTAACGGAAAGATTGCATACCACTCGCTGGCGGGCGGAGTAGGCGAAACTGACATCTTTGAAGACAATCATAATAAAAAAGCGGAAGGCATCTTGCGTCCTTCCGCATAGTAGTCAGAAATGAGTTGAGTATCAATCGGAAAAATTCACATTCAGTTCTCGGGCGGCAGCCGCCTCGTTCAACCGTCCCACTGGCGTATTGTGTGGCGCGCTACGTACCAGGTCGGGATTCTTTTCCACCTCATCGGCGATTTGAAACATCACTTCGACAAACTGATCTAGCGATGCCTTGCTTTCGGTTTCCGTCGGTTCAATCATTAATGCTTCAGAGACGATCAGCGGGAAATAGGTGGTAGGCGCGTGGATACCGAAATCGAGAATCCGTTTGGCGATGTCGACCACCCGTACTCCCTGTTTCTTCTGCCGATCGCCGGAGAGAACGAATTCATGCTGGCAAACGGTGTCATAGGGCAGGTCATATCTTTCTTTGAGACGCTCTTTTAAGTAGTTGGCATTGGTAATCGCCACCTCGGCGATTTGGCGCAAACCCGCTGATCCCATCATTAGAAGATATGTATAGGCCCGAACCATGACACCAAAGTTGCCATAGAAAGTGTGCAGTCGTCCGATCGAGTAGGGACGATCCCAATCAAAGCAATACTCTCCGTTTCCCTTCTCTCTGGCGATTACGGGCACAGGCAGATAAGGCTCCAGCAGTCGCTTGACACCAACAGCGCCGCCGCCCGGCCCGCCGCCGCCATGCGGGGCTGAGAGGGTCTTGTGCAGGTTAAAGTGCAGCATATCAAACCCCATATCACCGGCGCGGGTAATACCCATCAGGGCATTAAGATTCGCGCCATCCATATATACCAGGCCACCCTTGCCGTGAACCATCTCCGTAAGACGCAGTATTTCGCGCTCGAACAAACCGAGCGTGTTCGGGTTGGTGAGCATCAACACCGCAATTCTGTCATCAAGGACATCCTCCAGCGCCGCCGGATCAAGGATACCCCGATCGTTTGACTTGACCTGTACCGGCTGGAAACCGGCCATCGTCACCGAGGCGGGATTGGTGCCATGAGCGGAGTCGGGAAAAAGGACAGACTCACGCTTCTGACCTATCCTGTCGAAATGCGCCTTCGCCAGTTTAAGACCGCAATACTCACCCTGCGCTCCCGAAGTCGGTTGCAACGTGACTTTATCCATGCCGGAAATCTCCGCCAGCATTCGTGCCAGTTCATACATCAACTGAAGTGCGCCCTGAACAGAGTGCGCGGGCTGAAAGGGATGCAACTGTGTGAAACCAGGAAGGGCGGCGGTAACTTCATTGACCTTGGGATTGTATTTCATGGTACAGCTTCCCAGGGGATAGATCGCCTTGTCGATATGGTGGTTCATTACCGAGAGACGGATATAATGACGCACGATCTCATTTTCCGCCACCTCAGGCAGGGAGGCGTCCTTTTCTCTCAGATTCGCCGCACCCAGAGTCTGGTCAAGTAATCTGGCCGGTACGTCACATTTCGGCAGGCTGTAGCCTTTCCTACCGCGACTTGACAATTCAAATATCAGGGGGGTGTTCATAGTCACCTGGATTCTCTCAGTCTTGTCATGATATGTATCCTTCAGGCTTGATCATCTTCGCTTAAGAAAGCATCCATCAACTCCTGCGCTCTTGTCAGATCGTCGGGGTGGACATATATCTCCGCCGCCCCGGTTGAATCATAAGAAAGATGAGTTATAGCGCCTGAAACCCCATAGCCAAATCCGCCGTCAAGACGTTTCGACCAGAAAGGTATTTCCGCTTCCTCCAAGACGCTCGCCATCAACTGGGCGTAGATACGATCATCTGTCTTGAGAAGCAACACCGCCCTGACATCATTATCAGTGGCTTTCGCAGGTTCTTCCGCCAGCTTTTCCACCAGGTCACTACCGCAATCAGGGCAGCGGGCGACGCCTATCTTGTATTCATATTTACACTTTGGGCAAAACGGCATACTTATCCTCGTGCTAAAGGCAACAGCGTAATCGATCGGCAATCTTCATCTATAAGGGTTCATCCTCGATATCATCCAGTACCGATTCCGCCACCTCTCTCGCCTCGTCGTAGTCATCCTCATCAACACAGAACTCACCATCAAAGGCGCCGCTATCGTAAATGCTGTCTGATTGCTTGAAGACAAATCCAATTCCCGCCTGCCGCAACGCCTTCCGCAGGATTTCCGACTCTTCCTCATTGGGAGAGCGATGCAGAGAGATCAAATGGTCATCGGCTTCTTTTGGAATCCCCTCGATTTCATCGATTGCTGATTCAATCAGTTGCTCGCCACATTCGGGACAGATGGAAAGCTGCCCCTTGTAGTGTGTTTCGCAGTTTGGACAGAAGGGCATGTCAGGTAATCACCTCTTTTACTGATTGACAGAAATAATCCATCTCCACAACGGTGCGCTTCTCGGTAGCGCAAACGAGCAAATGGTCATTTTCCCAGTTAAAGCGAGACGTGGGCACGCCGGCATAGATTTTTTTCTCCAGTAAGCGATCAAACAGGCGGCGCGCACTACCTCGGAGTTCGAGGGCAAACTCATGGAAAAAGTTCCGGTCACAGGCAAGGCTGATGCCGTTGAGGGCGCAAAGCTTTTCCTGGAGATAGTGGGCTTTGTTTACGCAGAGTTCGGCGACCTCCTTGATTCCTTCTCTACCCATCGTCACCAGGTAGATCGCTCCGGCCAAAGCGCAGAGCGCCTGATTGGTGCAGATATTCGAGGTCGCCTTGTCGCGGCGGATATGCTGTTCGCGGGTTTGCAGGGTCAAACAGAAACCGCGTTTTTCAGTAGCATCCTGCGCCATTGCCGCCAGGCGACCGGGCAGTCTTCTAACCAGGTTTTTCCTGGCGGCAAAGAACCCAAAATAAGGCCCACCGAAAGCAAGAGCGTTGCCCAAGGGCTGTCCCTCACCAACGCAGATATCGGCATCATATTCGCCCGGCGGCTTCAGAAGAGCCAGCGAAATGGGATTGACTACGGCGATCAACATCGCTCCCGCCCGGTGCACCAGTTCGGGAATCTGGTCTACCGGCTCGATGATGCCGTAGAAGTTGGGATTGGCCATCACTAAGCAGGCGGCATCGGCAAGTTTCTCCTTCAGATCATCGATGGCGATAACACCGTTGTCGTCGGCCACCGTAACGATTTCGACATCCCGATTGTCGATATAGGCTTTGATCACATCACGAAAGTGGGGATGCAGAAGACGTGACAGGAGAACCGTGCGACGACGCGTCACACTCAGCGCCAGCAGCACCGCCTCCGCCGCCGCCGAAGCGCCGTCATACATCGAGGCGTTGGCAACCTCCATGCCGGTAAGACGGCAGATCAGTGACTGGAACTCATAAATTGCCTGCAAAGTGCCCTGCGAAACCTCGGCCTGGTAGGGCGTGTAAGCAGTGAGAAACTCAGGCCGGCTAATCAAGTGGGGTATGATGGCTGGAATGTAATGGTCATAGGCGCCGGCACCCATGAAGTTGATATATTCATCGCACGATTGATTCCGAGTAGCCAGCTCCCCCAAGTGCCTGACCGCTTCAAGTTCACTGAGCGCTGGCGGCAGTCTGAGCGGCTGAGTCAACCTCAGGCTTTCCGGCACCCCCTCAAGAAGTTCATCAAAGTCCTTAACCCCGATCGCATCAAGCAGCGTGCGTCCATCGTTGTCAGACTGGGGTATGAATGACATCAGTTAGTCCTCAATCAGTTTGCCGTAAGCAGCAGCATCGAGAAGTGCTTGAACCTCCGACTCGGGGACGTTTTCGATTTTCAGCATCCAGCCTGCACCATAGGGATCGGTGTTGATGATGGCGGCGTCACCCTCAAGATCCTCATTTATCTCCTTGACTGTGCCGGAGAGAGGCGAAAAAAGTTCGCTGACCGCCTTGACCGCCTCAATGGTGCCGAACGGCTCCATCTGCTTGACCTCATCACCGACCGCGGGCAATTCCACAAAGACAATGTCTCCCAGTTCGCCCTGGGCGTAATCAGTTATGCCGATAGTGGCGACATCCCCCTCGATTTTCACCCATTCATGTTCCTTGGTGTATTTCAGATCCTTGGGAATATTCATATCTCCTCCTGTCTCGGCGGCGTTAGTAACATCCACCTTCAGTCACTTTTTGTTCGTCTATAATAATCCTCGACAAAGCCGGTGTCAAATGTTCCCGATTGAAATACCGGATCAGCCAGAACTTTTTTATGGAAGTCTATGGTGGTGTGAATCCCTTCGATGATAAACTCATCGAGCGCGCGCAGCATCTTGGCGATGGCGTCATTACGATTGATTCCCCTGACAATCAGCTTGGCCAAGAGCGAATCGTAGAAGGGTGGTACTACGTATTTGGCATAGACATGCGTATCCACCCGCACACCATGACCGCCGGGGGGATGGAAAGCGGTGATCATTCCCGGCGAGGGGGTAAAATCGGTGTCAGGGTTCTCGGCATTGATGCGGCATTCGATCACGTTGCCGGAAAGTTTCACCTGATCCTGGGTTAGTGAGAGCTTTTCGCCGGAAGCGATGCGAAGCTGCTCGACGATGATGTCGATATCTGTCACCTCTTCGGTGACGGGATGTTCCACCTGCACGCGGGTGTTCATTTCCATGAAATAGAAGCTGCCGTCACTATCTACCAGGAATTCCACCGTACCGGCATTCCGGTAACCAGCTCTCTTAGCGCCGAGGATCGCCGCTTTTCCCATTTTTTCACGCAACGTCGGCGTCATTATCGGTGAGGGCGATTCCTCGATCAGTTTCTGGTGCCGTCGCTGCACGGTGCAGTCGCGTTCCCCCAGGTGTACGATATTGCCATGTTCGTCAGCCAGTATCTGAATCTCGACATGGCGCGGGTTGACCAGGTATTTTTCCAGGTAGACTTCGGGATTGTTAAATGCGGCCTTCGCTTCCATTCGCGCGGTGTGGAAAGCCTTTTCCAGTTGTGCCGGTGTATTGGCCACGCGCATACCGCGACCGCCACCGCCAGCCGCCGCCTTGAGAATGATCGGATAGCCCACCGCCTCGGCTACTTCCTTAGCCGCCGCTACACTGACTACGCCACCCTCGCTGCCGGGTACCACCGGCACGTCGGCTTCCTTCATGGTTTTCTTGGCCAGCACTTTATCTCCCAGCGCTCTGATGACCTCAGGCGGGGGGCCGATGAACACCAGGTCGCAGGATGAGCAAATATCGGCGAAATCGGCGTTTTCCGCCAGGAAACCGTAGCCGGGATGGATCGCTTCCGCTCCCGTGATTTCGGCGGCAGGGATTATTCGTTTTGGGTCGAGATAGCTTTCCGCTGACTTGGCCGGCCCGATACAGACAGCGGTGTCGGCGAAACGGACGTGCAGACAGTCGGTATCAGCCTCGGAGTAGACCGCAACTGTTTCGATACCCAGTTCGCGGCAGGCCCTGATTATTCTGAGAGCAATTTCGCCACGATTGGCGATAAGAATCTTCTTAAACAATCCTTTTCCAGCGTCCCGCTTCAACTAAATCCACAGTTCCTATCATGGCCTGCATGCTTCTCATACCGGATCATCAATCGAGGGGGCTGCGTATCCCTGCCAACTGCCGTCTGAGGCGCTGGTGATGCCCTTAACGCGCAGATCAAAATCATCCGGATTGGTGGCGTTTTGCATTGCCATCTTGTAGCTGATAACCCCATCGCGATACAGCTTCATGATCGACTGGTCGAACGACTGCATACCATACTGCACATTGCCCGTTTCGATTAACTCGATAATCGATTGCGTCTTGAGCGGATCGATAATGCTGTCACGAATCGAACCGGTGGAGGTCATAATCTCGATTGCCGGTACACGACCGATCGTATCGTTGCGGGGCAACAGGCGCTGGCAGATGATCGCCTCCAGCGTTCCCGCCAGCAGCAACCTGATCTGCTGATGCTGATGCGGCGGGAAGAAGGAGATAATACGCGATACCGTTTCCACCGTGTTCAACGTGTGCAGCGTAGTCAAAACCAGGTGCCCGGTATCGGCTGCGGCCAGAGCAATACCCATAGTCTCAGCATCGCGGATCTCACCGATCAGGATCACATCGGGGTCCTGGCGGAACGCCTGCTTGAGAGCGGTGGAAAAACCCTTGGTATCGGCGCCTATCTCGCGCTGCGAGATAATCGACAGCTTATTATTATAAACATATTCAATCGGGTCCTCGATTGTCAGGATGTTTTCCGCCCGACTGGAATTGACCCGCTCGATCATCGCCGCCAATGTCGTCGACTTACCCGAACCGGTGGTACCGGTGACAATTATCAGTCCCCGCAGCAATTCACAAAGGTCAGCAACTTTCTGCGGTAGATTCAATTCCTCAAAAGAGGGTATCTCACTATTGACCGCGCGTAAAGCGACACCGGTGGTGGCGCGCTGCTGATAGAGATTGACGCGAAAACGTCCCAACTCGGCAACCGAGAGAGCCAGGTCCATTTCATTACGGGAGGCAAACCGTTTCTGCTGCTCCGCTGTGAGGATTTGCGAGATAACAGCAGTCATATTTTCCTCAGTAGTCGGCTCGGTTTCAACGGGAATCAGCTTGCCGTCGACCCGCAGGGTAGGTTTGATACCGACCCGCAGGTGAAGGTCGGAAGCGCGCCGCTGCTGCATCTCTGCCAATAACTGGCGCAGGTTCATTACCTTAGGCCTCCTGACTTGTTCCCGAAACCGCGCGCTTAGAGCGGCTCAACAATAAAAAGCGTCTGGCCGAATTCAACCGGTTCCGCGTTCTCGACAACTCTTTCCACTACCCGGCAGCTATACTCCGCCTCGATTTCATTCATCAGCTTCATCGCCTCGATGATGCAGAGGGTCTCTCCCTTTTTCACTGTCTGGCCGACGTCGGCAAAGGGGGGCGCGTCCGGTTCCGACGAAGTGTAAAACGTTCCTACCATTGGCGAGGTAATTTCCTTGCCTATATCAGCAGGTTTCTTCTCCTCAACTGCCACGACAGGTGCGGGAGCTTGCGCCGCAGGCGCTTCTACGGGTGGCAGAGTCGGTGCAACTTCGGCACGCGGCAGGGTAATACTCGTTGAGCCCTTATCCTTGCCGTTACCGCCGCCGGGCAATCGTTTGGTGATCTGTACCTTGCTCCACCAGTTGCGGACGGTCAGAGATTCAATCTCCGCTTCCTCAACCAGTTTGACCAGTTTCTGGATCGTTTTTTCTCTCATCGGATACCAATTCCGGGTCGCTTACAACCCTACTCTAATTATCGAACCATCTTTCGCTTAGCTAAAGCTCTATCAGCGACTTGTCCGCTTTCGTTAATACGTGGCAACCCGTTTTCGTAATGACCACATCGTCCTCGATCCGCACACCACCCCAACCCTCAATATAAATCCCCGGCTCAATAGTAACAACATTACCGGCGGCCAGGGTTTCATCGGAAAGGGGGCTTAGTCGAGGAAAGTCGTGAACCAGCAGGCCGAGACCATGTCCCAGGCCGTGCCCGAAGTTCTTACCGTAGCCGCCCCGCTTGATGATATCGCGAACATGCTTGTCCAGGGCGGCGGCAGCCAATCCCCCGCGCGCTTTCCTGATACCGGCACGCTGTGCTCGCTTGACCAGGTTGTAGATTCTCTTCTGCCGCGCCGTCGCTTTACCGACCACAATCGTCCTGGTAATATCGGAAGCGTAGCCATTCACAATTGCGCCGAAATCAAGAGTGACAAAATCACCCTTTCTTACTTTCTTTTTCGAGGCAATCCCATGCGGCATCGCCGACCGATGGCCGGAGGCGACGATGGTATCAAACGCCGGCTTT
>JAGLUH010000156.1 GCA_023134875.1 Candidatus Zixiibacteriota bacterium | reverse complement strand
CGCCGCCGGCGTTGGCCATCATCAGAGCCAAAAGCACCCCGGAAAGCGTGGCACCGGCCAGAAAGCCGCCCAGCGAGTGCTTGCCCAGGATAGTACCGACCAGCACCGGCGCTATGATCGCCAGCAGACCGGGAACCACCATCTGCACCAGCGCGCCCCTAGTGGCAATATCGACACAACGATCCGAGTCAGGTTTGGCGGTTCCTTCCATCAGTCCCGGAATCTCCTTGAACTGACGGCGTACCTCGGTAACCATCTTGAAAGCGGCTTTACCGACAGCAGTCATGGTCATCGACGCCACCAGAAAAGGCATCAAGCCACCAAGAAAGAAGCCGATCACAACGCGAACTTCCTTGAGGTCAATGACTCTTAGTCCGACAGCTTCGCTGTAAGCGGAAAAGAGCGCCAGGGCCGTCAGAGCCGCCGAACCGATGGCAAAACCCTTGCCGATCGCGGCAGTGGTGTTGCCGAGCGAATCAAGACGGTCGGTGATGGCGCGGACATCCTTGCCCAGTCCCGCCATTTCCGTAATACCGCCCGCATTATCGGCGATCGGGCCGTAAGCGTCGACCGACATGGTCACACCGATAGTGGCCAGCATACCGACCGCCGCGAGACCGATACCATAGAGACCGCCCATCTCAAAGCCGATGTAAATGGCGCCGCAGATGGCGATAATCGGCAGGGCGACCGATTCCAGACCCACCGAGAGACCACTGATAATAGTAGTAGCGGGACCGGTCTTAGCGGCTTCGGCGATGTCTCTGATCGGTTTGGCGGCGGTATAGTATTCCGTCAGCAAACCGAGAACGATTCCGGCAACATTACCGCCCAGCACCGCCCAGAAGAGCCTGGAATCGAGGCCGAGTCTGCTGATGATAAAATATACGGCTACAAGAAGAACGACGGCGGCCACATAGGTTACCACTCGTAAAGTCGCCGCCGGATTTCCCAGACCGGCAAAAATCTTAACAGAGAGCACACCGAGCATCGAGGCGATGATACCCGCCATTATGACGGCCAGCGGCAGCAGCACCATCGCTGTGCCCTGACTGGTCAGAGCGCTGAACGACGCGGCGGTAGCGGTTGCAATGGCAATTGATGCAATCACGGAACCGACATAGGATTCAAACAGATCGGCGCCCATACCGGCGGTATCACCGACGTTGTCACCGACGTTATCGGCGATCACCGCGGGATTACGCGGATCATCTTCCGGGATACCTGCCTCCACCTTGCCTACCAAGTCAGCACCGACATCGGCCGCCTTGGTAAAGATACCACCGCCGACACGGGCAAACAGCGCAATCGAGGAGGCGCCCATACCGAAACCGGTCAGGATGGTGGGATTCAGTCCCAGCTTCCAGGTGAGGAACACGAAAATACCCAATCCCAGCAGGCCGAGCGCTGCCACCGACATTCCCATTACGGCGCCGCCGGTAAAGGCAATCGACAGTGCTGCCGACTGGCCTTTCTCCTTGGCGGCTGCAGCGGTACGAACATTGGCCTGCGTGGCGGCCTTCATACCGAAAAAGCCGGCCAGCATACTGCACGCGGCCCCACACAGGAAGGCAATACCAGTCCAGAGGTGGATGTGCCAGATCAACAGCACAAATACGACGGCGATGAAGATCACCAGGATAGAATATTCCCGACGCAGGAATATCATCGCTCCCCTGGCAATGGTGCCGGCAAGTTCCCTCATCAGGTCGTTGCCGGTCGGCTTTCTCTTGATGGCCAGAAAAAGTCCGATTGCAAAAAGTAGTCCGACGACGCCAAGAATCGCGGCATACAGACCATACATACCAAGATCAGGACCCATGGACATTACTCCTTTCGGGGGATTGAACAGGTCTGCAAAAGCAAGCTCTAAATTTCACAAACTCACCCGCCTAAGAAGGTAAAAAGATTCGTAAATTTAAGAAAACCGATCTTTGGCGCAAGCATTTTTCCCACAAAAAAACCGGCTCGTCTACGAACCGGTTTGAGAGTAGACTTTACGCTGAATCAGTCTGTTAAAAAATAGACATTCACCCGGGGAAACTGCAACGCAGCGATATTCTCCATCGGGAAGGAGGAGTTCCGCACTTCGCCGTCAGCCACCGGCAGATTACCTCGGAGAACAATCAAGTTACTCGGTTGGTCAAGATCGTTGTCGGGATTCGGCTCGATGCTGATAAAGGCCTGCCCGCCTACCAGTATGTTGATCGGAAACTGCATACCGTCCGGTGGATTCGCCAGGAAATCTTCGCCCGGGAAATTTGGAATAGCGCCATCAAGCATATGGCTGTTGTCATAATCCTGGAACTCAGGGAGGTAGAACTTGCCGGTCGAAAGCGTATCGCCATTATTGAGCTTGATCCAGCCCTCGTACAGGTAGCCGGTATCGGGAAGAACAGGCAACGTCAGGCCGGTGGCATATTCCTCGTATACCGGGGTGCCACTGGCGTCAGCTGACCACGACAACTCCAGAAACCAGATACCGGAGTATTCGTTGGTAATGCTGTCACCGATTTCCTTATAGTGACCGTCGGAGAAGGTACCGATAGTGAAATACCCCTCCGCCTCGGTGAATTCAGCAGGGAAACGCATCAGTGTGAACCGATCGGGAACGATTGGGCTCGACGCCACCACCGTTGGTGACGGTTCCGCCGGATTGTTATCAACGGGATCACTTTCGAGAGTGAGGGCGACAACATCATAGTCGTAAACACTACCCTGGATTTGAAAAACCGAATCGATTATCTGGGTGGTGTCACCAGGGCTCAGGAAGAAATAGTCGTCCTCATCCCAGAAAAACTTGCCGAAAGACTGATATTCAACCCAGTTTGAGTCTTCATCAAGTCGGGCTACCCAGCCCTCGTAGATAAGTCCACTCTTGAGCGTAGGCAGGCGCACCGGCTGCAAGGCAATCGTATCAAATACCGCCGACGGTTCCGTACTGTCATCGCCACAACCAAATAGCGCAAACACCACTGCCGTCAGCAAAATCGCTAGAACTATCGAAATCCTATGTCGCATTTTTGAGACTCCTTGAAGGTTAATACATCAACCGACACATATCTAACCTATAAGACTATAACGATATTTTTTCTACCCTCAACTGTCAAGCATTTATTTCGTCGCCAAATAAGTCGACGCGTCAAAGAGCGAATCATCCAAACGATTTACCCATCCCGCAGGACTTGTTGAAAAACCTGTGTGTTATGTCGTCGCGAGTTTGGCGGTTGCCTGTCAGAGCCAGGCCTTTGACTGGCCGGACACGTGGGCGCAGCCCGCAACGCCCCTGCAAATTGAATTCAACGGTAGGTCATGACCTCTTGGAGACTGTCTCAAAAGTCAGGATGGGTGTCATCTGTCGTCATTGCGAGTCCGCCTGTGGCGGACTCCTCGCAATGACGGTTTTCGAGTTTTGAAACAGCCTCCTTGGGGTGCGAGCGATCTTCCCACCCCGGAGGGGTGGGGTACCAATTTACCCTAGACTAGGAGAAAATGAGCAGAGAACTGACAACCGAGACGATTGAGCAGGTACTGGCCGTCACTGGTCGTTATCTTACCGTCGATGGTTATTTCACGCGGCGTGAGGAAATCAATCTGCGCGGTTCACTCTCTGGCGGGGAGACGGACTGGCAGCGTCAACTGAGTTCTGAGCTGATGACCCTCGGTTTCGCCTTGAGAGTGCATCAGAATGATACCGTTGTCCATCTTAATATCTATCCGGCGGCGGGGAAAATCCCCTGGCTCAATGTTCTGCTCTTTGCCGCCACCCTGGTCTCGGTCTCCTTCATTCCCGCTTCCATCGCCGAACGGGGCAAGCTGTTCGTTCTCGATTTTGGCCTTATGGTCAAGTGGCTCCCCTTCTCCATCCCCCTTCTACTGATTCTGCTCTGTCATGAATTCGGCCACTATTTCGCGGCTCGCCGCCGCGGCATCAGGGTTTCGCTCCCCTACTTCCTGCCGGCGCCCAACATCATCGGCACTTTCGGCGCCCTGATCAAATCGAAATCCCCCTTTCCCAACCGTCGCGATTTGCTGGAGGTAGGCGCCTTGGGGCCGATCGCCGGCTTTGCGGTCGCGCTGGTTTTCCTGGCGCTCGCTTTATCTGACATAACCTACCGCGCCAGTCTGCCGGCCACGGAGGCCACCACTCTCATTGAGCCCCTGGTGATGCGTGCCGTGTTGTTTCTGGTTCAGGCGGAACCGATTCCGAAAGGCTACGATATATTCCTGCAGGATAACCTGATGTTATTCGCCGCCTGGGTGGGAATGGTGGTAACCATGATTAACCTTCTGCCGGTCGGTCAACTTGATGGCGGCCATATCGCCTACGCCCTCTTTCCGCAACGGCATAAAAGAATTTCCTGGGCGATCTTCTTTCTCTTGCTTGCTATGGGTTTTGTCTGGATCGGCTGGTGGCTGTTTGCGGCGCTGCTCTATATAGTGATGCGGTTCCGTCATCCGCCGACGCTGAACGATCAACGTCCTTTGGAGACAAAAAGCAAATTGCTCGGTTGGCTGGCGATTCTGGTCTTTATTCTCACTTTCACACCAATTCCGTTTTGATCTCGCCTGGCTCCAGCGTGGCGCTGTAGATTACTTCGATTTTCTCCCTGTTATTCTCCAGAACGCGGAGAAAAATCCCCACTAGGTACGGATCAAACTGACTCCCCGAAAACTCTCGCAGTTCTTTAACCGCCCGCTGGATAGTACCGGCATCACGATAAGGGCGGTGACTTAAGATCGCGTCAAAAGTGTCGGCCACCGCTAAAATCCGCCCCTCTATCGGTATCTCTTCCCCCTTCAGACCCTGGGGGTAGCCGTTGCCATCCCAGTGCTCATGGTGAGAGTAGATGTAAGGCAGGCAGGGTTGCAGGAATGGTATTCCCTCGATCATCTTGGCTCCGGTTTCCGGGTGACGCTGCATCATCTCTCGCTCCTCGTGGCTGAGCGATCCCGGGTTGTTCAGGACTGAATCAGGCACACCGATCTTGCCGATATCGTGAAGAGAGCTGCCCATCGAGGATATCATTATTTGTTTATCATCCCAGTTTAGTTCGCGGACGATTAACTCCACAAGGTAGGTTACTCGTTCGGTGTGACCGCGGGTGTAGCGATCGCGGGCCTCGACGGCATTGGCGAAAGCGGCAATGGTCGACAGATAAGCTCTCTCCAGGTCACTGTACAGCTTTGAATTGCTGATAGCGTAGGCTGCCTTGGAAGCGATTATCTTCAGCGACTGTAGTTCGCCAGTGGAGAATTCCTGGTAGTGGCTTTCTCGCTGCAGGTTGATTACGCCGATTACCTGTCCTCCAGCCAGCAGCGGACAGGAAAGATAAGTCCTTACGGTGGCATGGCTGAGCGGGTCTGATTGGCCACGATCATCCTCGCTGATGGTTCTGGTCTTCGCCTGCTTGCTGCGTACGGCAGCAAGGGAATGCTCGGTTTTACCTTCCAGGAAGTCTCTATCCATCCCTGACTCGTTGGGGCTCTGGATCGCCTGAAGGACGAATTTATCATTCCCATCCGGATTATAGAACAGGATCGATGCCGCCTCGGCGTCAAATTCCTTTATCACCAGCCGCAGCATCTGATTCAGGGCGGTATCAAGGTGGATGGTTGAACCCATCGCCTCAACGACCTTGTAGAGGGCTAACTGCTCTTTGAAATGGATGTTCTCCCGCGCCAGTTGCTGCTTGCGCAGACCCCGTTCCACCGTCAGTTGCAACAGGTCCAGCTTGAACGGTTTTACCAGGTAATCATAAGCACCCAGCTTGAGCGCGGAAATGGCGTTCTCCACGGTTGGGTGGCCCGTCATCAAGATCACGATGATATCGGGGTTTTCCGTCATCGCCAGTTCCGTCACCTGCATCCCGGAATACTCGCCCATCACGAGATCGGTCAAAACCAAATCGAAATGGTGCGTGCGCAGCAGCCCCAACGCCCGCGCGGGGTCCGACTCAGTAACCACCACGCAGTCGCCTTTCCCATTCAATGTCTCGGCGACGATATCGCAGATGTAACGCTCGTCGTCAACTACTAAAACTCGGCTTTTTGCAATCATGGTATTGCTGTTCTCAGATAAAAACAGGTCACAGAGTATACAATTATATCCTTGATGTTATCGTCATAGTTTTTGCAGCGATTGAGCTAACTTCGGTGTGGAAAAGTAAGACGATGGAGGCGAACCGTTTCAAATCGGTAGAGAAAGCTGTTGACACCGCCGATCTTATTATTAATAATATGATATCATGGAAATAACTCGCACTGACCTGATTATTCTGGCGTTGCTGGCTGAAAAGCCTTCCTATGGCTGGGAGCTTGACGCTACTCTTACCGCCCGCGGTGCCCAGCTATGGGCGGAGTATTCCCGTCCCCATCTCTATTATGCTCTGCGCAAGCTGGAAAAACACGGCTACGTCGAGCTGCTGCCGCCGCAACCGCATGAACTAAAACGTCTGCATCAGATCACCAAGAAAGGGAGAAACGCCCTGGGCGACACCGCTATTACCGATCGGCTCCTCTACAATCGCTGCTATTTCGATTTCGATCTGCTGCTGGGTTTTCCCGAGCGTTTCCGCAGCGACAAGAAGGATTTTCAGGAAGTGCTGGAGGGGCGCCGCCAGGCGTTGCAGCAGGAACTGGCCGCGATCCAGGAGGTCTGGCGGGAGGCGGAACTTGCCGGTAAAATCAGTTTCGGCAGATTCGCAGTCATCCGGCACCGTATTAAGTTTCTCAAATCGGAACTCGATTTCCTCAAGTGGCTGGCCAAAAACACCCCTGACAACTGGGATTCTCTCTCACGCCCCGCCAGCGGCTGATTGGTAGGGCAGGAGTCTGGGCTTGTTGAAAAACCTGCATACCTTGTCATCGCGAGTCCGGCGGCTGCTGGAGGTGGCGATCTCAACGTGCTGATGACAAACAACTTCGAGATTGCCACGTCGCTCAGGTCTTAAGCCCTTCACGCCTCGCAAAGACTTTTTCAACAAGCACAAAAACGGGAATCCGGTAGGTCACGATCTCTCGGAGCGTGACAATCCGAGGATTAAAGCTCGGGTTCCCAGTGAGCAAGTCAAGCTTACGAACTGGACGGGTTAAAGGACGGTTTCCCTTTGCTGGTAATGCCGCAGTGGGTACTGATAGGCGTTCTCAAGCTCCGTTTGATTCGACAGATGCCTGGTAACATACTGCCCGCAATTGCTGCCGATCTGGTTCTCCTCGGTCTCACCGATACTGACGATAACCTGGTAGCCACATGAGCGAAGCTTCTCCACCACCTGGTAGCTTTCCCCTTGTCGCGCCGGATCAATGTATGTCGCCAGCTTGCTGCTGACAGCCCGATGAGTGGGGTTCAGCGGCGTGATCTTGATAAGAAAAATATCGGGGTTGAAATACTTGAGTAATTCGTCCGCATCCACCGACACATCCCGTACCAGGGCGAAATTCAAAGTGATCTTTCTGTCGCCCGATTGTTGGAACCGTTCACCGTAGCGGGCAATGCGGGCGAAGTCCCATTTTTTTGTCGGGATCAACCAGTCCCGCTCGGCGCTGTCGGTGGAATGAATAGAGAATTGCAGTTGAAACCGGCCCGGATACAATTCCTGTTTTATAGCAAGCAGGCTTTCAAAGAACGACTCAACGCCCGTCGGTGCAATAGTGGAGATACATGGCATCAGCGCCGGAGCATCATAACGGCTCGGCAACTCCTTCAATACATCAAGGACTGCGGTATTATAGGCGGGTTCTCCCATGCGGGCGAACTGCACCTTGAACTTCCTGGCGGGAATGCTGCCGGAGGGATATCTTCTCTTAACCAGGAAATCAAGCTGCGCCAGCATATCCTGTTTAGTGAGTTTACCACGATAGCAACTGCCGGCATCGCAGATCGGGCATTTCACCGGACAGCCATAGAGAGTCGACAGAATCGTCACCCATTTTTCCTCTCTGGTCAGCGGCGGTTGCAGCGATTCTACGAACTCCACCACTTTCCCATCTCCCATCTCCGCCAGGTAAACGGTCGCCAGATCATCCCTGCCGGCGCAGGCAATCACTTTCATCTCAGCTTTGATCTCCCAGCTTTTCGGCTATGCGCATGGCCGCTTTTACGCCATCCCCTACGGCGATTGATGTTTGCCGCAAGTTGCCATTCTTAACATCGCCGATGAAATATAATAAACCTTCGTTCTTCAGTTCATCGCTTTTTTCCTGCAACCGTGCTGAGAGAAAATCGCACGACGGCTCCCGACCGATTGCGAAGATAAGATAATCTGCTTCAAGCTGCAAAACTTCATTGTGACTATTGACCTCAACCGCCAGTTTTCCGGACATATCATGCTGAATACTTGTGATTTGCGCATTTGTATGATAACTCACCCTTGCAAGTTTCTGCAATCGTTGTCGCAGCAGAGGCAGGCACTTGGCCTCACGGCTGCGATTGAGAAGGGTAATATCATTTTCGCGGCCGAGAGTCAGGGTGTAATCAAAGGCAGCATCGCCGGCGCCGACGACAACTATCTTCTTGTCCGTCATCCCCAGCAGAGGGACAACTTCGTAGAAAACCCTGTCCCGGGCGTTCTCCGGAATATCGATATCACGGAGTCGCTTTGCCCTGGTTCCACTGGCAATCACCGCTATTTGAGAGCGATAAAGCCGCCGGTCAGAAGTAACAAGAAAGCTGCGGTTGTCGTAATCAAGAGCCACCACTTCCTCGCCTAAGACTCTTACCTCATGCTCGCTGAGTTGCTGCTCGAAAAGGGCGGCCAATTCGATACCGGAGATACCGCCCGGAAAGCCGGGATAATTTTCCACCAGGTTGGCATTCCGGAGCAGACCACCCAGCTTCTCCTTCTCGAAGATGATTGGTCTGACGCCGTAACGTGCCAGTTGGATCGCAGCGGCAATTCCCGCCGGCCCACCGCCGATGATAATTACCGGTTCAATATCCACTACGAGTTCCACCTGATTGCGGTCGATATCTTGAGATATGATTCCTTAGCATGATAGGAACTACGTACCAGAGGTGCTGACTCGACAATATCAATACCGGCTGCCTGTGCCAGTTCAGCCAGTTCGATGAAGATATCCGGATGATAGAACTTGACAACCGGATGATGTCGTGGTGAAGGTTGCAGGTACTGGCCGATCGTCAGAATCCGGCAACCACGCTCAGCCAGGTCAGAAATAACTTCCCTCAGTTCGGTAATAGTCTCGCCCAGTCCCACCATCAGCCCTGATTTCAAGATCAGTCCGGGTGCGAGTTCGCGAAAGGCAGTAAACACATCAAGCGAACGATCATAGTCGGCCCCGCGTCGCACTTCACCATAAAGGCGTTTGACGGTTTCCAGGTTATGGTTGAGCACATCAGGCGTAGCCGCCACCACGCGAGCAAAAGCCTTTCTATCCCCCATAAAATCAGGAATCAACAGCTCCACTTGGCAACCGGGTCGCGCCTTCCTCACCTTGTCACAGACAAGTGCGAACAAGGTAGAACCATAATCAGTCAGGTCATCGCGAGTAACCGAAGTGATCACAACATAATCGAGTTCCAGCCAGGCGACAGCGTCCGCCACGCGATCAGCTTCACCCGGATCGTACGGTGTCGGCTCACCTCGCGAGACATTGCAGAAAGTACAACCTCTGGTGCAGTGGGAACCAAGAATCAAAAAAGTTGCGGTGCCGCTGTTATAACACTCGCACCGGTTGGGGCAATTGGCCTCCTGGCAAATGGTATGCAGGTGATGACTCTCGATCAGTTTGCGGATGCGCTGGTAGTTTTCACCGGCTGGCATCCTCACGGTCAACCAATCCGGTTTATGTTGTGGCATGTTCAAGGGACGGCCTCGAGGAGGCTACTGCTTATCCTCCAGTTCCTCGATATACTTATAGGCGGCCATTGCTGCGGTGGTACCGTCGCCAACGGCATTGGTGATCTGGCGTACCAGTTGATGACGCACATCGCCACAGGCATAAATACCCGGTATCGAGGTTTCCATTTTGTCATCGGTAATAATATGTCCCTTCTCATCGGTCTTGAGCGGCTCGCGGGTGATCCTGGAGTTGGGCACAAAACCGACGAAAACGAAAACGGCGGCGCACTCAATCTGCGAAACCTCGCCGGTCTTGACATTCTTCACCTTGACATGGGAGACCTTCTCTGTGCCTTCGATTGATTCAACTACCGAATCCCAGATAAACTCCATTTTCTCATTCTTGAAGGCGCGCTGCTGGATGATCTTCTGGGCGCGCAACTGGTCACGGCGATGAATGATAATCACCCTGGAGGCGTACCTGGTCAGGAACATAGCTTCCTCGACGGCGGCATCGCCGCCACCGACAACGACTATGACCTGGTTTTTGAAAAAGGCGCCATCGCAGATAGCGCAGTAGGAAACACCACGACCGGCAAGCTCCTCTTCGCCGGGAACACCCAGCTTGTTCGGTGAACCACCGGTGGAGAGAATCACCGCCTTGGTGGTCAGGGTACGTTCAGATGCTTTGACTACCTTGACATCACCCTCAGTATAGATCTCCTCAACCAGATCGCTAATGATCTCCAGGCCGAATTTACGAGCATGATCCTCGAATTTCTTCGAGAGTTCCGGACCGCTGATATGCTCGAAACCAGGATAATCCTCCACGTCATCCGTATTGACGATCTGCCCGCCGGGCAGGTATTTCTCGATACAAAGTGTTTTCAAATTAGCACGCGCGCCATAGAGTCCGGCGGTTAATCCACCTGGCCCGCCACCGACGATGATGATATCGTAGTCTGTTTTCATCTCATGCTTTTCCTTAGTTCCTGTTCACATTTTGTGGACGGGCAGGTCGCTAACCCTGCCGCGCACAGTGTATTCACTCAACAAGAGCCAGGGACTCTTTCTCTATGAAGCTGGTTCCCCGCGTTCGAGCTTGTTAAAAAACCTGCGTTTTACGTCATTGCGAGTCCGGCAACTGCCGGACTCGTAATAATTTTTTCAACAAGCCCGCAAGCGGGAATACAGTTCCTTTACCAATCGATTCCCCGCTGTGCGGGGATGCCCTCCTGGTAAGGGTGCTTGATCTCCTTCATGTCAGTTACCAGGTGCGCCAGTGTGATTACTTCCGGTTTGGCGTTGCGGCCAGTAATTACCAGGTGCAGCTTGGGCGGTTTCTCCTTTATTAGATCGATCACCTGCTCCAGTTCAATCAGTCCCAGATCAACGGCCACATTAAGTTCATCCAGAATGATAAGATCATACTTGCCGGAGTGAATCGCTGTCTGTGCTCGTTCCAGCCCCTCCTGCGCCGCCTGTTGGTGAACCGAGAAGTCCTTGTTATCGCCTGCAATGCCGACAAATCCCTCGCCCACCTGTTCCATGTCCACATAATCCTCAAGCAGCTTGATGCCGATCAGTTCGCCGCACTTCCAGCTTCCCTTAACGAATTGGATAATCTTGATTTTCTTCCGGTAACCGACCGCCCGAATACACATCCCCAGCGCGGCGGTGGTCTTGCCTTTGCCGTTGCCGGTGA
>JAGLUH010000155.1 GCA_023134875.1 Candidatus Zixiibacteriota bacterium | reverse complement strand
AGCGGATCAATATCCTGATCGAGGAGATCGGCCATATCCAGACGGAAATCCAGAAACAGGTGATCCACAGCCTGATGACGGATCACGCATTCCTCGATCGACAGCAAAGAAAGCTGCTGCTTCGCCATATTGAGCAGCGCACCTCGATGAAGGCAAAAAGGGAATTATGGCACAAGCGCGGCATCGGTCGCGGCAGACAACCCTGAAATCTGACAACTAACAAACAGGAGGTAATCAATGAAAATGAAACTGGCTTTACTGATGGCAGCCATACTGCTGGGTGGCATGATGGTAACGCCCGCAATCGCACAGGATTTCGTCCCGCCCACACCGCCACCGCCGGCTGCGCCCGGCATGGGATATGGTCACGGACACGGACAGGGTTTCGGCCAACAGATGATGGAGAAGTTAAACCTCTCCAGGGAGCAGAAAGAGCAACTGCGATCGCTGCGGACACTTCATCGCAAGGAGATGATTCCCCTGCGAGCGGACATCAAGGTGGCCGAGATCGAACTGCGGGAGATGATTCACAATGACGCCCAGGGTTCTGAAATCGACAGGAAGATCGAAGCTATTGGTCGGATGCGAACCGAGATCGAGAAAAAGAAAGTATCGCATCGCGTGAAAATGCGCAGTCTGTTGACGCCGGAACAACGTGAGAAGATGGAAGATTGCCGCGGTTTCGGCGGTCATCGGCAGGAGGGGCGGCACGGCACGGGCAAGGGTGGACAACATCACCCGAAAGCACGCAGTCATCACAGGTTCTAAGAGCTAATCCCTCTTTCGGTTTTCTATAGAAAGCGCGCGTCCCGATATGGGGCGCGCGTTTTTTCTTGCTGCTTCCAAAAAGCATCAGCCTGATTACTCGCGATAGGGACAGAAGCGGTAATCAGCTACTCCCCTGGTGCAATACAGAAAACGCCGTGGCCGGCTTCTACCATCGGCGGTCGTATCATCAATGAGCATCCCATAAACACACCGGAGACATTTACCCGGCTGCCCGTCAATAAAGGAACCGGTGAATTTCGCCTGCCTGATTTCCCTTGCAGGGATCGGCTCTCCATCACCCGGCCTGACGATCTCCACTGACCCAACTCTAATAAATAGAAAGCGGCCACGGTCTATCTGCAAACGAGCGGTGAAATCGATCTCATCATCGACACTAACCTGTATCCGATCATAGGCATTGAAAGAGAGACGGGCATAGAATGGATCGCGGAAGCGGTCGTAACGAAAGATTCCCTCCTTGAAGTAGAGCAGGATACCACGACAGGAGAGCGTCAATCCCCTGGCGCCTTGTCGACCTGCCAACAGCGGCAGCACACTGGCGATCTTCCCGCGTACTTCGATTGGCCGATTCTGAAGTTCATCTACCCATTCCTCGAAATCAGCCAACCGTTGCCGGAAATGATCGAATTCCACCGACGTCACCAGAAGCTCGGGCTGGAAGATATACTTCTCCTCATAGAAGAACTGGCAGGAGAAACAGTCTCTGCCTACATGTTTCTTTTTACGGGGGCATTTGCGTCGTTGGTCGAATTTGCGGCACTTCCAGTCAAAGGAAATACAACCCTCCGGATAGCAGTCTTTCTCTTTGAGAATGTGCCACACCGACGTGCCTTTTTCGGAGTGTTTATGCAGCCGGTGCGAGCATTGAAAAATGTCGTCAGCTTTATAAAGGTTCCGAAAGCTCTGCTGCATGCTGCCATTATATGCCGGTCACGTAGTTTTCCACAAGGTTTTGTCCGACTGGTATGGGATTATCCCAATACTACAAGCGTTGCCGAGAGGCTTCCCGCGTGCCTGCTTTGCTGGCGCCAACCGCGCTAACTGATTGTCATTCAGAGCGATAGGGCGGCAGGTTATTCTCCCGTCACGTTTGGCAGACTCTATGCACTTACTACTGCTCGGAAGGCACAACGTGAAGCAAGGAGCGACGTGATGAAAGTGAAATTCACACTGACAATGGATAATCTGACGGTGAACAGCAGGCATTACGACTCTGTGGTGATCGATTGGACTTCCAACGTCGCTCAGGAGGAGGTTCTGGAAATGTCGCAACAGTGGATGACTTCGCAGAATTTCCTGACGACAAGAATGGTTGGTCTGGAGCGGGTAGGGGAATCATCTCTGACGATTGAACCGGTTGATGAAAAAACAACGACACAGAACAGGTAAGCGATGGAAGAAGAATTCGTAGAAATAGCATTAGCGAAAGTTAGACTGCTGTCGCAATCGCTGCCGGAGCGGGGCCTGGCGCTGCATGGCTACCTGATCACCAACTTCGGGCAGACGATCACGCTGGCGATCTACCTGACCGCTGTCTCTCTCGTCCTGCTTGCTCTCTTTCGCAGCATCAAGTTCTCCTTTGACCTGCTGCGCTGGGTCGTCGTGCCGACAGCGGCGGTCGGGCTGATCGGTTCGCTGGTGTTGCCCTATTCGTTCCTCACAATTGCACCGCTTGCGGCAATTGTCTTCTCTTCCGTACTCCTGTTAAAGGGATAAGGTGGTTGCGAGCGCGTGGCCCCGACAGATAAAAGCAGATAGTTAAGCAACAGGATAGAAATATCGATGCGACTCTGGCGGAAAAGGTACAAGAGGAGATGTCCGTTATGTCATGGGAAGCTGGTCATGGTCAATGACAAACAGCAATGTCCTTCCTGCGAGGTGGTGATCTGCGGTGATACTTGCAGGTTTCCCTTGCTTCCTTCCTTACCCGTCGTTTCCAGAGTAAGACGAGATTCGTCAACCTGATTCTCTTCTATTGTCATTTCTGCACACAAGTGATCTTCCAACCCACCCAAAGGCATCTTCATTACTTATGTCAACTTGCCGCACGCTTTACGTTAATATCAGAGGAATTACCTCGTAGGGGCAGAGGTCGGCAAACCTCTCGGCGTCGGCAGGGCGATAGACTATCAGCTTGACTTGATCGGCGGGAACCCTTCCCAGACTAAGATCACCCAAGTGTCTAAACTCAGCCTCCGGCCGCCAGTCAGCATTGCCCGAACCGCGATTCTGAAAAAACGGCCTTTCCTCATCAGACAACTGTTCGTACAACTGACTGTCACCGTAAATCACCGGCTTGATACTTATCCTGGCGACATAGCTTCGAGCAATGGCAATGCCGTAGGGCTCGAAACTGTAGTAGACATAACGACGACGCCAGCGCATCAGTTTGACAGCGTTAATCGGGTTCAGCGACGTGAAAGAGACGACTTCATAGCCGCCCCTGATAAACCGGCTTGACGCCCTGATTCTTCTCTCACTGACGATCCTGGCTAAAGTATCCGACGCTGTACGAGGGTAGCGATCTGAATTTATGATGTCATGATAGTACGCGAGACTGCTTTCACCGGCATAAGGCGTATGCGATGAACGTGTCCAGTGTGTCACATAGTCCCACACACTCCCTGCGAATCTTGGATTGATGTATTTCTGATTCAAATTATAGGTCACACGGTCGGCAGCCGGTCGATATTCAACCGCGAACCTGGTCTCGACATGTTTGTCGTGTTCGACGGCAGCAGCAGCGATGATGCTTTCAAGATTACCGCCTGAACGTACCGATACGGGTACGATAGTATCAGCAAGATCGACTATAATATGATCGCGTTCGAGCCAGCACGATTTCCTGGAGCGCTTGATCGACTTTGATGGATTGAAAAACACAAAACCAACTCTGGCGGGGTCAAGTTTGAAATCAAGGTTGACTGAATCGATAACATTGGCAGGATTGATCCCATCTTCAGCAGGGATAACGATAATTTGCCTGCCGCCACATTCATTCACCAGATGCAGAGCTAATTCCCAGGTGTTCATACCGATGGAGGTCAGAAAGACGCAGTCATCGGCAAAGTGCTCAACAGCCTCTTTGGTGGCTTGTATCCACTTGTCACGGCGCGAGGGACGTTTTGACTGACGGGAGTTGAGCAGCACACATTTACGTGCTTGAAGAATATTCTCACCGCTAATGTAGTGCAGTTCTGATTCTATCTTCAGTTCGACCACCTGTCAAACAGTAGCCCGCAATGATTGTGACAGCTAAATCGTCATTACCGGATCAACATCACAAACCAACAGCCCGCGCTTATCTCAAACGCGGGCTGTTTTTCTCAAGAATCTGCCAAAAGCAGGTCAAGTCAGTTTCAACTGGAAGAATTATCGCCTCTTGG
>JAGLUH010000154.1 GCA_023134875.1 Candidatus Zixiibacteriota bacterium | reverse complement strand
TTCATCGTTCTTTTCCTGGCAACCACCTTGCGAGCCTTCTTCTTCGCAGCAGCTTTTTTCCTGACCACTCCCTTCTTCAGACCAAGGGTAGTCGCCTTGGCGCGCACGGCAGCAACCGTCCGCTTGAGTACCTTGGCAATTTGCGGAGCGGTTTGGGTCTTGTAGTTTTTCTTCAGATAGCCGACGTCCTTGGCCGACCAGGCATTGGGAAGAGCCCTCTTCTTCCTGGTGGTCTTCTTCTTGGTAGCCTTCCTAACGGGCTTGCGCTTCGCAGTAGCTTTCCTCATTGCCACAACGAACTCCTTTGCATGGCGTTTACGGGTTCAGTCGTTTCTTCTTCTATCGATGTTAATCCTTTATCACCACAGCCACTTGTTCTCACCTCATGGTAATCCGTCGTCAGCCTGGTGTCCACCATCCGACCGAACAAACGGATCAAGCTGTCGCTGTCTGCCATCACATGTCCACAACATTGTTTAAGTGAAGTACTCATCACATCATTCATGTAGTCCACACTAACTGGACTTAACCTTTCATTACTTGCAGCCAATACAGTTTTCGTCTCAATCAAAAGCAACAAAAACTTTTTGAAAAAACTCAAAACTTTTCCTGCGTAACTTATAATGTGCCACCATCAATGTGACCACCATCCCAGATTGTGTCATATGCAACCCTCTCTGCCAGACTTGAGATAATCAACGCCCCCACACATATTATCGAGTTGACATGATAAAATTGATCTGATCACTGCGACCTTCTGCTTACGGCAATAGAGAAAATACTTGACATTCCCCCCACAGGCGGTAAACTAAAATCCTGTTGTGATGCGCCCATAGCTCAATTGGATAGAGCGTCTGACTACGGATCAGAAGGCTGGGGGTTCGATTCCTCCTGGGCGTATTATTTCCCTGCCAGGTATCATTTGCAGCGATTATCCCTTCGAGTGAACGATTATGCTATTGATACCAGATTAAAGCAACAAAGAGTTGGCGGAGCGGTTTGAGGATATAAATTGCCCATTGTGATGAATCTAATTCTTGTTTGCGTGCTCATTATGCTAATGGTAACCAGGAATGACATCGCCGGTATTATTGTCATTGGCAGTTTTTAGGATAGCGATCCGCAACCTTCGCGGCCTGCTGGAGCAGAGAATGCTGTCGAACCTTGACCGTCGTTGAGGTGTATGAGAAAAGAATACCGATGAACCAGGTTGCGAACAGACTCACCCTTTTCAGTTTTTGCTGGCATTGCCGGCGAATCCACACCCTCCTGATCGCCGCCGTTACTCAGATATTTCGCCGACCTCTTTATCTCGGCACCATCATTGAGCAGATGGAACAGATCGGCGTCAGGTCGCTCTCCATTGTGTTGCTGACCAACTTCTTCACCGGCATGGTGCTGGCGCTGCAAACCGGTTACCAGATTGCCCGTTTCGGCGCCAAGGTGTACATCGGTGTCGTCGTCGCTCTTTCCATTGTCCGCGAACTGGGACCGGTGCTTACCGCCCTGGTCGTTGCCGGTCGGGTAGGATCGGGGATCGCCGCTGAATTGGGCTCGATGAAGGTGACGGAACAGATTGATGCTATGCGGGCGATGGGCACTGACCCGATCAAGAAGCTGGTGACCACGCGGCTGATAGCGCTTTTGATCATGCTGCCGGCCCTGACGATTGTCGGTGACTTCATCGGCATCATCGGCGGTATGCTTATTTCGGTCTATTCACTTGGACTCGATTTCTCGTTCTATAAATCGACCTCGATCCAGGCGCTTTCCCTGGTTGATATTTTCACGGGTATGGTCAAACCGGTGGTGTTTGCAGTTATTATTGTTACCATCGGCTGTTACCTGGGGCTGAACACTACCGGCGGCACACAAGGGGTCGGCAAGTCAACCACCTACTCAGTGGTAGTCTCCTCCATCCTGATATTTCTGTTTGACTTTCTCCTGGTCAAGGTATTCTTTTTGATTTTCGAGGTATAACGCGATATCATGGTCCTGCTGGAAAACATCCATAAGTCATTTGGCGAAAACGAGGTGCTTCGCGGTCTCGATCTGGAGATCGGCGAAGGGCAAACAATGGTAATCCTAGGCCAGTCCGGTTGCGGCAAATCGGTTTTGCTTAAGCTGATTCTGCGGTTGATGAACCAGGAAGAGGGGCTTATCGTTATCGATGACGAAGACACAACCGACTTCAGCGAAAACCAAATGATGCGGGTGCGCAAGAAATTCGGGATGCTGTTTCAGTCGTCGGCATTGTTTGATTCCATTAGCGTGGCGGACAATGTCGCCTACATGCTCAACGAGCATACCGATATGAGCCGGACAGAAATCGCCAACCGCGTTAAAGAAATGCTATCTTTCGTTGATCTCTCCGGTGTGGAGGAGATGATGCCGGCTGATCTATCCGGTGGCATGAAAAAGCGGGTGGCACTGGCGCGGGCGCTGGCTTTCAAACCGCACTATATCCTCTACGATGAGCCGACCACCGGTCTTGATCCCCTGACCGCCAAGACGATCAACGAGCTGATACGCAACACTCAGGAGAGACTTGACGTAACCTCTATCGTGGTGACACACGATCTCATTTCCGCCTTCTATGTCGGTGACCGCTTAGCCCTGATCCAGGAGGGCGTAACTTCCTTCTGCGGCACGCCACAGGAATTTGCGGCTTCGACCGATCCTTTTATAGTAGAATACCTGGCCTGTGGGCGGGAGTACAACTGAGATGTCGAAAGATACCAGAGTCGGTTTGCTGCTGTTGGTCGCCGCGGTGATCATCGTCGTCGCCATCTTCCTGGTCGGCGACGAAGAAGGGGTCTGGAAGCGCAAGTATGAGCTGAAAATCTACTATGATGATGTAGTTGGTCTCCTGACCGGCGCGCCGGTACGCCTGGCAGGACTGCGAGTTGGTACTGTCTCCAAAATCGAATTCTCCGAGACGATGCCGGGCAAGCTGGAGGTAACGGTGCGAATCAACAAGGCGGTCATGCGGAAAATCAGGAAAGACTCCAAAGCCTTCATCGGCACGATGGGCCTGCTGGGCGACAAGACAATCGAAATCACCATTGGCTCTCTCGATTCGCCGGTACTCGGCGAGGGAGAGGTTATCAAGGCGGGTCGAGCGCTGTCAATTGAGAATATTCTCACTGAAGGTGGCGATCTGGTGGACAATATCAGGGAGGCCTCCCGTCATGCCAGAGAGGTCCTTGAGAAGATCAACAAGGGCACCGGTACTTTGGGGCTGTTTGTCAACGATCCCGATATCTATTTCGACCTGGATCGATTACTGCTCCTGACCGAAAAGTTGACAAGAGAACTGGAGGCAGGCACAGGATCGTTTGCCAGGTTTATCAATGATTCGACATTCTACTCAGAACTGACTCGCTTCCTGGTCAGCACCAGGACATTGGTGGATACGCTGTCCCAGGGTGAAGGAACCCTGCCGCAGCTTCTTAATGATCCGGCCCCTTACCATGACTTGCAGGCTATCGTCAATGACTGGCGAGAGATCACCGATCAGATTAGAAGCGGCGAGGGCAGCGCCGGCAAGTTGCTGACCGACGATTCCCTCTATATCAGTCTTACCCGCACGCTTGATCGTACCGAAGCGCTGCTCAAAGATTTTCGGGAGAATCCGGGGCGGTATATCAAGTTCAGAATTTTCTGATACCAGTGAAACCCGACGTTGTTAAGACAATGCCGGTGTCGGGTTTCTCCTCCTTCGCTAATGCTCAGGACTCGGAACACCGACCTACAAACCCTGCAACTGTCACCATAAACGATCTCTCCAATAACAGCTATAGCCACCTGTGGTTTTCGTACCAGCGATAGGTTACCCTGAGGGCATCTTTGATTGACCAGCGAGGCGAATAATCCAACAGTTTTTCAGCTTTTTCAGAGGATGAGAGCCAGTAGCGGCAGCTTAGCTCTTCCGCCTTGTCGCGGGAAAAAGACGGCACATGCCCGAGCATCTTATCCAGTCCACCAACCACTGATCCCGCAAGTTTCAACAGCGGAATTGGTATCAAGAGCGGTTTCACTTCGACGTTCATCACCTCGGCAATCAGTTCCTGTACCCGCCACTGTGAGATTTCATCGATGCTGTTGATAAAGAATGTCTCGCCGATACTTTTGTCGCTGGTGGCGGCGGCAATGATCCCTTCTACCAGGTCCTTTGCATAGACCAGGCTGACAAAAGGCTCCTTGCGACCGAATTTGAGCAGAAAGCCGGTTTTTACTGCCTTGAAGAACTGTAAGATTCCCTGGTCTCGCGGGCCAAATACCGCCGGCGGTCTGATGATCGTCACCGGCACTCTGTCGCCATACCTAAGGACAACCTTCTCGCCCGCCAGTTTGCTCCTGCCGTAATCAGAGACCGGAACCGGCGGTTCGGCCTCGCTTTTGGGTCTCTTCTTCTGACAGGGCCCGGCGGCCGCCTGGCTGGAGATGTAGACGAACTGTTTAAGGTGTTTTGCATGTTCGGCGGTAATCCGAATCAGGTTTTCCGTTCCATCTGCGTTTACCTTGTGGAACTCCGCTGCTGATCCTGCTTTGATCACACCGGCGCTGTGAAAGATATAGTCGGCTCCGGAAACAGCTTCACTCATACTGGCAGCGGAACGGAGATCGCCGATTATCGTCTTATAGTCGAGTCCTTTGATATTGTCGCGATTTGAAGTCGATCGCAGCAACAGATGGACAGTGTAGCCCAACTCGGTAAGCCGATGTGCCAAGTGGCTGCCGACAAAGCCGTTACCACCTGTAATCAGTGCTACCGGCGAGCGGTCATCGGCATGGTTTTGACTTGACACCATCAGGATGATTGGTTATTTTCCGGCGCCTGAGAGATACATCACCTGACAATTAAAGCTCTCAGAGGGTCAAGGCAAGAGGAATTATGGATCTGTTTGACAAGTGCAATAAATTCACCCGCTCCCTGGAAGTCAAGGCGATGGGAACCTACCCCTATTTTCGTCCTATTTCCTCTGCTGCCGATACGATCGTGACAATCGAGGGACAGGAACTGATTATGATCGGTTCCAACAATTATCTCGGTTTGACTACTCATCCTAAAGTCGGTGAAGCGGCGGTGGCAGCTATCAAGAAATACGGCACCGGCTGCACCGGTTCCCGGTTTCTGAACGGGACATTGGACTTGCATGTCGAATTGGAGGAGGAACTGGCCGCCTTCATGCAGAAGGAGGAGGCGCTGGTTTTTTCCACTGGATTCCAGACCAACCTGGGAACTCTCTCCTGTCTGGTGGGCAAGGGTGAGTACTTGATTATGGACCGCTCCAATCACGCCAGTCTGGTCGACGGTTCCCGGTTGTCATTCGGCAAGGTACTCAAATATGACCACAATGATATGGGTGACCTGGAGCGAGTCCTCTCCGGCGTGAATCATGACACCGCCAAGCTGATTGTGACGGATGGTGTTTTCTCGATGGAGGGAGATATCGTTAATCTGCCTGGGATCGTGGAATTGGCTGAGAAGTACAAGGCACGGGTGATGGTTGATGACGCGCACTCGATCGGCGTTCTGGGGTCCACCGGTGCCGGCACGGCGGAACATTTCGGGTTGATCGACAACGTCGATATCACCATGGGAACATTTTCCAAGTCGTTTGCCTCGATCGGTGGTTTTATTGTCGCCGACAGCAACGTGATCGAATATGTTAAGCATTTTGCCCGCGAGATGATCTTCTCCGCATCGATACCCCCTGCTGCGGCGGCAACGGTGCTGGCGGTCCTGCAAATCATCAAAGAGGAACCGGAGCGGCGGGAGCGGCTCTGGCAGATCACCAGGCGGATGCATACCGAATTACGCGGCCTCGGTTTCGAGATCGGTACCACTCAGACACCGATCGTGCCGGTGCTGGTCGGTGATGATATGCAGTGCTTCACCTTCTGGAAAATGCTGACCGACGCGGGTATTTTCGCCAACGTGGCCGTCCCACCGGCGGTTGTACCGGGGCAATCATTGATCCGTACCAGCTACAGCGCCAATCATACCGATGAGCAGCTTGACCGGGTACTCTCCACCTTCGAGGAGATTGGAAAAAAAGCGGGGCTCATCTCGGCGGTCGCCTGATCCGCTCCGGGCTGTAATGAAAGCTGAAGAGATCGAAATCGACGAGGTATCCAGCCGGTCTGACCTCAATCACTTTATCAAGTTTCCCTGGAAAGTATATGCCGGCAACCCCAACTGGGTGCCACCGCTCCTGATCGACCGCAAAGAGTTTTTCGATAAAACCAGGAATCCTTTTTACCGCCATGCTGAAGTCAAACTCTTTCTCGCCCGTTACCGCGGGGAAATCATGGGACGTATTGCCGCCTGTATCAATCATGCCTACAACCAGTTCCATGAGCAGAAAATCGGCTCTTTCGGTTTCTTCGAATCGGTGGAGAATTACGATGTCGCCTACCGGTTGCTGAAGACGGCGATGATTGAACTGAAACGATCCGGCATGGAGGTCATGCACGGTCCCGCCAATTTCTCCACCAACCATGATGTCGGTCTGTTGATCGACAGCTTCGATCTGCCGCCGGTGGTAATGATGACTTACAATCCACCCTACTATGTCGACTATTTTGAACGTTTTGGCTTGAAGAAAGCCAAAGACCTGCTAGCCTATCGCATTATCAAGTCGAATCAACCACCCGAACGGGTGCGCAAGCTGGTCGAACGTATCCGAAAAAGATCGCACGCCACTTTTCGCGGTCTGCGGATGAACGATTTCAACAACGAAGTCAAGCGCGTGATTGATATCTTCAACGACGCCTGGCAGGAAAGCTATGGATATGTCCCTTTAAGTGACGAAGAGACGACTCATATCGCCAGGAGCTTAAGACAAATTATTGATCCCGACCTGGTTCGTTTTGCCGAAATCGACGGGGAAACGGTCGGCTTCTCACTGGCTCTGCCCGACATCAACCAGGTGCTGATCAGAATCAACGGTCGCCTTTTCCCATTCGGACTACTCAAGCTTCTCTGGCATACCAAGGTGCGAAACAAGATCAAGCAACTGCGGGTGCTGCTGATGGGCGTTAAACCCGAGTATCGCAAACGGGGAATCGATAACATCTTCTACCTCGACACGTTTGATATCGGTACCGTCAAAGGCTATGAAGCCGCTGAACTCTCCTGGATTCTCGAAGATAACCAACTGATGATCTCGGCGATTGAGATGCTGGGCGGCGAGCACTACAAGACCTACCGGATGTACGAAGCACCGCTGACCAGCGGCAAGTAGAATCCTTTCCAAATTAGTATCCCACCCAGAGCCGCAGGTGTCACGTGAGTTTATCTGATCTACCTGATGCGCTAACCAACGTTATGCGCGGAAGTCCTCCGCGCATAAAATCAGGGCAAATAGATCCTTGACAAAACAGGCGTATTTGCTATCTTCTGTTTAAGCGTAAAGCAGAATGCCTACTTGGACATTCATCAAGAGCGCGGCATTACGGTATTCACCTTGGGTGCAAGGTAATTATAGTATCTAACCTCCAACTCACAGGAGGAATCGGATGAAACCCACACTTCCACTCACGATGTTCGTAGCTGTCACACTGATGCTGGCAGCCGCAGCCCAGTCGATTGCTGATCAAATCGAAATCACCTACGACTTTGCTGCCCCTTTGGTGCAAACGGTCGAAATTGATGGACAGCAGTTCTCAGAAGTAACTATGCAGGATTGTCCTCCTTCAGGAACTGTCGGTAGTCCAGCCCTGCCAACCAAACGGGCTCGTGTGCTGCTGCCCTATGGTTACCGCGTCAAGTCGGTGACGGTGAATCGTACTCAGAGACATCTGGTCGCTGACGGTTTGCGCCTGGCTCCAGTCGAGCAGCCATTTCCTATGTCAACGCCGTCAGATCAAATTCCTCCTCTATACGTCAACGAGGAAATCTACGCCATAGATCAGCCCTTGCCCAATCAGACAAGTCGGCTGGTTTCGGAGCAGGTGTTCCATGGTTATCGAATCGCGCTGATTGACCTGATTCCGGTAGAGTATATCCCTTCCACAGGGGAATTGCACTACAACTCCGAAGTCCAACTTACGGTCACCACGATGTCAATATCAGCCATTCCGGCGGTGCGAGGGCTTGCCACTGACGCTCAGGCCCTGTCTGCAAAAGTGGATAATGTGTCCATGATCAACACTTACGGCCAGGCAAACAAGTCTGGCATGAGCGATTATGACATGTTGATCATCACGTCCTCGACACTTAAATCAGCATTTCAGCCGCTTAAGGACTATCACGACGCCAACGGTATTGTGACCGAAATACATACACTTGACCAGATTGGCAGTAGCGATCCGCATACGGTTCGTGATTACATTCGCAATGAGTACTTCTCCAGCGGCATCCGGCTGGTCCTGATCGGGGGCGACGATGACATCATTCCAGCCTTGGATATCTACGTCACTATCTACGAGTTGATTACCTCGTATGACTTGCCAGGGGATTTCTACTTTGCCTGCCTGGATGGTACCTTCAACTACGACGGGGACGACAGGTGGGGTGAACCCGGCGACGGTGAGAATGGCGGCGAAATCGACCTTCTGCCGGAGATCGGACTCGGTCGAGTTTCGGCTGGCGATACCACCGAAGTTGCCAATCTGATCAACAAGACCATCGCCTACCTGGAGAGCAATGATGACTACCTGTCCAAAGTCCTGCTTGCGGGTGAGCGCCTCGGATTTGGTGGCTTGGGTGAATATGGTGGCTACGCTATGGATGAGATGGTAAATGGTTCTGACGCTCATGGCTTCACCACCTACGGATTCCCCGCCGACCAGTATGATATCGAGAAACTGTATGACTTGACCAGCCTGCCGTACAATTATTGGCCGCCGTCGGAGCTTATCGACCGCATCAACGCGGGCGTGCATATTGTCGATCATCTAGGGCACAGCTACATCGGCTACGCATTGCGTACCGACACCAGTATGATCAAGGCGCAACTAACCAACACAGATTACTGCTTCCTCTATGCCGAGGGTTGCACCGCAGGGCATTTCGATTTCTATGACTGCTGGGCTGAGTATGTCACGATCAAGCTGTCCGCTGGGGGATTCGCATGCGTGGCTAACTCCAGAGCTGGGTTGGGCTCGCGCACCACTCAGCATCCGGT
>JAGLUH010000153.1 GCA_023134875.1 Candidatus Zixiibacteriota bacterium | reverse complement strand
GCTTTAGCCACGGATTATATGGCTGGATACGATCCTCTATAATGTGTGCCATCCTGTCGGTCTCATGAATGTTTGTGCCTTGCGGGGCGCGTATGTTGATCATAGCGCGCTCCGGGTCGCCTTCCGGAAAGAACTCCGTACCCTTGCCGATTTTACCGTACAGGGTCGCTAAAGCAATCAGCAGGCAGAACGCCAAAAACAAGGTCAGGCCCGGATTATTCAGTCCGGCATGCAGAAGCCGACTGTAACCCCGAATGAACCAGTGGTCAGTTTGTCGCCGCGTCGGTGAGCGACTAGCCCAGACAGAACAGATCGCCGGATTAAATACGAGTCCTACGAAGAGTGAGGCCAGCAAGCCGAGGGTCAGGGTGATGGGCAGGTACTTCATGAAATCGCCCATGATCCCCGGCCAGAACATCATCGGCAGAAACGCACAGACCGTGGTGAACGTCGAGGTTGTGATCGGCCAGGCGACTTGCCTGGCCCCGAGTATGGCCGCCTCAACGCGATTATGCCCAAGCTGAAGATGCCGAAAGATGTTCTCCACAATGACAATGGCGTTATCGACCAGCATCCCTAACACCAGCACAAGGCTGAACAGCACGATCATGTTCATCGTGTAGTCCAGCAACTGGACGAGGAAGAAGGTTATCAGCATGCTCAGCGGAATTATCATCGCAACTATCGAACTCGGACGCCAGCCGAGGAACAGCAGCAACACCGCCGTCACCAGAACCAGCGCTGAGAAGATGTTATTTTCCAGGTCGGCCACCATGTTACGGACGTACTTCGACATGTCGAAAGTAATATCAAACTTCAACATGCCCTGGGCCTGCTCCTGTGCTTCGTTAATCACCGACTTGATATAATCGGAAACATCAACGGCGTTGGCTCCGACACGCTTTGTGATGCTCAGCGTGATATTCGGAATACCATTCAGGCGCGAGTAACTGCTTCGGTCCTTGAACATATAATTTACTTTGGCGACATCGGACAAATAGATGGGCTTGCCGTCCCGCACGGTCAGCAGCAAATGGTCCACCTCCTCCGGCGTGACGAACTCGGCTGGAATGCGAACGTTGAATTTCATCCCCTCCGTCTCCAGGCCGCCCGCAGAGATATTGACATTTTCCGATGGAATCAGAGCAAGAATCTCCGGGATCATCAGGTTATACGAGGCCACACGGTCGGGATCGAACTCTAATCGGACTTCGGGCTCCAAATCACCGGCCATCTCCACCTTGAGCACACCGGGCACAGCTTCGAGTGCATCCTGCACATCGTCGGCGACCCCCTTGAGCTGGACGGGCGAGACTTCGCCGGAGAGGCTTATAAGCATGATAGGCATTTCGGCGAAATTGATTTCCGTAATCACCGGCTCCTCGGCATCCATCGGCAGTTCCCCCTTGGCCAGGTCGACCCGGTCGCGCACGCGCTGCAGGGCTGCTTCGCTGGGTACATCCGGCGTAAATTCCACGCTGATTAACGACATTCCCTCGGCGCTGCCGGACGTGATTTCCTCGACGCCCCGTATGCCGTTGAGTTCCTTCTCGATCTTCATCGTCACGGAGGTCTCCACGTCCTCCGGGGAAACACCCTCGTAGATTGTCGTAACTAAGATGAAAGGAATGGGAATATCCGGGAACGCCTCGCGCGGCAGCGTGAGGTAGCTGTAGCCGCCCATTAGGATGATGATAAGGCCGAGTACGGCGACCGTTGTGCGGTTTTTAATGGCAAGGTCGGTAAGGAGCATAGCGGCTATTTCCTCTACGGTACGATATTCACCTTCTGTCCCGGAGCAACGAAGCGATGGCCGGCAATGATGAGCTTATCACCCGGCTCCAAGCCGCTTGTTATTTGAATTTGATCGCCCCTGATGATATCCAGCTCGACTT